>JAFAGF010000241.1 GCA_023422975.1 Pseudomonadota bacterium | reverse complement strand
TCAGCGAAAGCGAGGGTCGCAAAGCCTCCGGTCTTCCTTCTGCAGCCAGCAGAAAAAGATAGCGGGGTTGCAAATTTGCAGGAATGCGCGCCACACAAGGGCGCATCATTTGGTGCAAGCACTGGATTGTCCGCAGTGATTCGGTGTATTCGCGGCCTTGATTTTTGCTGATAAATGCAAGCACATGGTTTTCCGCTTCCCAGTGCTTGCGCTTGAATAACAAAGCAAAAATCAATTTTTATGAAACAGCACGCAGGTGAATATCTGAGCTTTCAGCTCGGTGGTGAACAATATGGCATCGATATTCTGAAAGTCCAGGAAATTCGGGGTTATGAAATCCCCACCCGTATTGCAAATTCCCCCGCCTATATTTTGGGTGTTTTGAATTTACGCGGAACCATTGTGCCGATTGTAGATTTGCGGATTAAGCTGGGCATTTGTGCACCTGCGTACGACCATCAGACCGTCACGATTGTGCTGAACGTCGCAGGCAATGTGGTGGGCATGGTGGTAGACGCCGTGCAAGACGTGGTAGCCCTGAAAGCCGAAGAAATCAAAGCGGCCCCTGATTTTGGCGATGCAGTGGCCTCTCAGCATATTGTAGGTATTGCCACGATTGCCCAGGCAGATACCACACGCATGTTGATTTTGATGGATATTGAGCAATTTATGACCAGTGCTGAAATTGGTGTGATTGCGCAGTCTTCAAAAATCATCACTGATTAACGTGCAAGATACAAAACGCGTTGCCACAACCAAATACTGCAAAAAAAATACTGAGACAGCCATGAATAATCTCAAAATATCGCACAAATTAAATTTAGGCTTTGCCCTGGTGATTTTGATTTTCTTGATCACTGCCGCAACCGCTGCTTGGCGGGTAGAAAAAGTGGCCGATGCCACCGCCTTGATGGAGCGCTCTTCGGCACTGCTCAAAATTGCCAGCGCCTGGCAAGGGGATGTGCGCCAAAACTCCGCCCGCTCTTTGGCCGTTGGCTTTTCGGATGGCAATGCCATGCTGGATTTCTTTAAAGAATCCATGGCATCCACGTCGCGCTCGACCGATGAAAAGCAAAAAGCCTTTTTGAACACCGCCCAGGACAGCCCCGCTTCGCTACAGCGCGCCCAGAAAGTGGGCGATCTGCGCAAGGTCTGGCTGAGCACCCGCGAAGAAGTCAACCAGATGCGCATGACTTCGGACAACCAGACCGTGCAGAACTTTGTGCAGACCAAGTTCATTCCCGCCACAGAAGCCTATATTCAGGCCACCCAAGAATTGGTGGATGGTGAAGCCAATGCCGTGGCCGCTGCCGAGCAAGCGGTCAAAACCATGTTCAGCCAGCTCTACCAACTGGCTGCCGTGCTGTGCTTGCTGGCCGTAGCGTTGGCCGCCCTCATCAGCTGGCGTTTGTCGCGCGGCATTGCCCATGGCGTGGAAGGTGCCCGCGCGATTGCCCAGCGCATTGGTGCTGGTGATTTGAGCCAGGAAGTGCTCATCCACAGCAATGACGAAATCGGCCATCTGCGCAGCGCCCTGCGTGACATGCAAGACAACCTCTCGCAGGTGGTGCGCACCGTGCGCCAGGGCTCAGACAATGTGGCCACCGCCAGCTCGGAAATTGCGCAAGGCAACCAAGACCTGTCGGCCCGCACCGAAAGCCAGGCTTCTGCGCTGGAAGAGACTTCGGCCTCAATGGAACAACTGGGCTCCACCGTCAAGCAAAACGCCGACAACGCCAAACAGGCCAACCAGCTGGCACAAAACGCTTCCAACGTCGCGGTGCAAGGCGGCCAGGTGGTAGCCCAGGTGGTGGACACCATGAAGGGCATTAGCGAATCCAGCACCAAGATTGCCGACATCATCAGCGTGATTGACGGTATTGCCTTCCAGACCAACATTCTGGCGCTGAATGCCGCTGTGGAAGCTGCCCGCGCCGGTGAACAAGGCCGTGGCTTTGCCGTGGTGGCTGGTGAAGTACGCAGCCTGGCTGGCCGCTCTGCCGAAGCCGCCAAGGAAATCAAAAACCTTATCACCGCTAGCGTACAGCGTGTGGAGCAAGGCACCGCCTTGGTAGACCAGGCCGGCGCTACCATGGACGAGGTGGTAGGCAGCATTCGCCGTGTGACCGACATCATGGGCGAGATCAGCGCCGCCAGCACCGAGCAAAGCGCCGGTGTGGCCCAAGTGGGCGAAGCCGTGACGCAGATGGACCATGCCACCCAGCAAAACGCCGCCTTGGTCGAAGAAATGTCGGCCGCCGCTACCAGCTTGCACGGCCAAGCCCAAGATCTGGTGCAGGCCGTGGCAGTTTTCAAGCTGTCCCACAGCAGTGGCCTGAGCGCCCAGCCCCAGCGCAGCACCCACGCCGCAGCACGCCCGGCCATGGCACCTGTTGCCGCCAGCATTGCACGCCCTGCCCCCGCATCTGCCGTGGCAGCCAGCAAGCCATCGGCCCTGGGTTTGCCCAAACCTACCGCCGCCAAAGCACCGGCACCAGCGGCTGCCAGCCATGCCAACGATGAGTGGGAAAGCTTCTAAGGCCGTGGTGCAGCAGCTGTTGGCGCATCGGAGTGCCATGCTGAAAAGCATGAAATAGTACAGGGGTTCAACCTTCAAAACCCCTGTAATCGATGGTGCAGCAAGCACCAGCAGCTATTGATTTACATTCAATCACTCCCGCAAAAAAAAGCCAGTCACAAGACTGGCTTTTTTTGTGGGCAGGCGCTGGTGCTGCACCCGCGCCGTGTACAGCCGGGTCAGGCCTGCTCGAGGGCGGCATCCAGACTGGGGTAGTCGTTGTAGCCCGTGGCATCGGGGCTGTAGATGGTTTCAGCCACCAAGGGATTGAGCGCTGCGCCTTGGGCCAAGCGCGTGGGCAAGTCGGGGTTGGCCATAAAGGCACGCCCAAAGGCCACCGCGTCGGCCGCGCCGCTGGCCAGCAGCTTTTCGGCGTCTTGCTGACTCATGCTGTCATTCGCAATGTAGGCTCCGCTGTACAGGCGGCGCATGTGCTGCCCCACGGGCAGCACGCCATCCACCAAGCGCTCGCGCACAAAGATAAAGCCCAGCTTGCGCGCCTCGATCTGCTGCGCCACATGGCTGAACAAGGCCACAGGGTCGCTGTCGTGCATGCTGTGGTCGCTGCCCATGGGGTTCAGGTGCACGCCAATGCGCTCGGCGGGCCACTCTTGCAACAGCGCATCCAGCGTTTCCATCAAAAAGCGCGCGCGGTTTTCAATGCTGCCGCCGTACTGGTCGGTGCGCTGATTGCTGCCGTCATGCAAGAACTGGTCAAACAAATAGCCGTTGGCGGCATGCACTTCAATAAAGTCAAAGCCTGCGGCCTTGGCATTGCGCGCGGCCTGCACAAAGTCTTGCACGATGCCGGCAATCTCGTGCGTCTCCAGCGCACGCGGCACCGTATAGGGGCGCTTGGGGCGCAGCACGCTGACGTGGCCTTCCGGTGCAATTGCGCTGGGGGCGACGGGCAATTCGCCATCGAGCAACTCGGGGTCAGAGATGCGGCCAACATGCCACAGCTGCGCAGCAATATGGCCGCCTTCGGCATGTACGGCGGCGGTCACGCGCTTCCAGCCGGCCACTTGGGCATCCGTCCAGAGGCCGGGGGTGTTGGGGTAACCCACGCCCTGGGGGCTGACCGAAGTGGCTTCCGTCAAAATCAGCCCCGCACCGGCGCGCTGGCGGTAGTGCTCTACCTGCAGATCTCCAGGGGTGCGCGCATCAAAGGCACGCATGCGGGTCAAAGGAGCCATCACCACGCGGTTGGGCAAAGTGACAGAGCCAATTTTGAGAGATCGTTGGAGTTGGGTCATGAGTAGAGTATTCCGACTGTAAAAAAGACAGGCTTGTTGCC
>JAFAGF010000237.1 GCA_023422975.1 Pseudomonadota bacterium | reverse complement strand
AATATCACCAAACAGAATCGGTGGTTTGACGCAGCGTGATCCGTAGGACTGCACCCAGCCAAATTGACTGAAGGCATAGCCTTCGAGCTGCTCGCCAAAATACTCCACCATGTCGTTGCGCTCTGCTTCCCCGTGCACCAGCACATCCAGCCCCAAGGCCTCTTGCTCACGCACGCAGCGTGCAATCTCGGCGCGCATCGCCGACTGGTAAGCCGCCAGATCCAACTGCCCCGCCTTAAAGGCGCTGCGGGCCTGGCGAATCTCTGCAGTTTGGGGGAAAGAACCAATCGTGGTCGTCGGGTACAGCGGTAACTGCAGATGTTGCGCCTGCTGCGCCGCACGCTCAGCATAAGCACTGCGGCGCTGTCCCAGCTCGGCGGTAATCTGTGCTACAGCAGCCTGTACTGCAGGCTGATGCACACGGGGTGATGCGCGTCTTGCGGCCAACGCGGCGGCGTTCGCTGCCAGTTCCTGCTGTACGGCTGCGCGCCCTTGTGCCAGCGCCGCCCCCAACAGCCGCAGCTCATCGAGCTTTTGCAAGGCAAACGCCAACCATGACTTCACCTCTGCATCCAGCTTTTGCTCGCTCTGGAGATCGACCGGTACATGCAGCAACGAGCATGAAGGAGCAATCCACAAACGCTCGCCCAAACGCTCTGCCAGAGGCTCCAACCAATCGAGCACCTGATGCAAATCAGTTTTCCAGATGTTGCGGCCACTAATCACCCCGATAGACAGCACTTTGCTGCCCGGCAGCAAGCCGATGAGCTGCTGCACATCGTCGCGGCTGCCATTGACGGCATCCACGTGCAAACCTGCCACAGGCAAATTGGCAGCCAAGTGTTTGTTGTCTTGCAAAGCACCGAAATAGGTGGCGACCAACAGCTTGACGCGGCAGGCTTTGAGCTGGTGATAGGCCAAGTTATAGGCATGCTGCCAATCGGCATCCAGCTCGGTCACCAGCAAAGGCTCGTCCACCTGCACCCATTCCACACCCTGTGCTGCCAGCGTCTCAAGCAACTGCGCATACACCTGCAGCAACTGAGGAAGCAGCGCCAACTTGTTGCTGTGATCCTTGGATTTGCCCAAGGCCAAGTAGGTCACCGGGCCAATGATGACCGGCTTGGCTTTGACCTGTTGTGCCTGCGCTTGTGCCAGTTGCTGCAGAAGGCGGCTGGCGTCCAGCTTGAACTGGGTGTGGGCGGTGAACTCCGGCACGATGTAGTGATAGTTGGTGTCAAACCATTTGGTCATCTCCCCCGCAGCCACACCACCGCAGCACTGGCTGTGCGCTTCAGCCCCCTGGGCTGAACGGCCACGCGCCACACGGAAGTAGTTGTCCAGCGCATCACCATGAAAGTGCTGCACCCGCTCAGGCAGATGCCCCAGCGTAAAGCTCATATCCAGCACCTGGTCGTAAAACGCAAAGTCCCCCACAGGCACCCAATCCAGGCCTGCTTGCTGTGCCCAGTGGCGAGCACGCAGCGTGCTGCCCAAATCTTCCAGCTGCGCACGCGTGGTTGCGCCCTTCCAGTAAGCTTCCAGCCCAAATTTGAGCTCGCGCTGTGCGCCGATGCGTGGGAAGCCAAGGTTATGAATGCTCGCCATAGGTCTTGTTGTGTTTCAAAAGTTGGTATGCCGCGCATCGTATTTTTTGAAACTCATGACGTAAAATGGTTATTTCTCACAGATAAATGAATATTTCACATAGATATGCTGGATCGCATCCACCTCAGCATCCTCCAAGAGGTTGATAAACAAGGGACTTTGACCGCTGCAGCCGATGTGCTGTGCCTGACCCAGTCCGCCTTGAGCCACAGCATCAAAAAGCTTGAAGCCCAGTTGGGCACCACCATCTGGATGCGCGAAGGCCGCAACGTACGCCTCACCCAGGCGGGGCAATACCTGCTGGCCGTAGCCCAACGGGTGTTACCTCAACTGCAATTGGCTGAAGAACGTTTGGCCCAGTTTGCACATGGTGAACGCGGCACACTCCGCATCGGCATGGAATGCCATCCCTGTTATCAGTGGCTGCTCAAGGTGGTGAGGCCCTATTTGCAGCAATGGCCGGATGTGGATGTCGACGTGCGCCAAAAATTTCAGTTTGGCGGCATCGGTGCCTTGCTGGGTTTTGAAATTGATCTGCTGGTGACACCCGACCCGGTGTTCAAGCCGGGGCTGCAATTTGAGCCGGTGTTTGACTACGAACAAGTTTTGGTAGCAGCCCGCGACCACCCACTGGCCTCCAAGGCCCATATCACCCCTGAAAATCTGGCCAGAGAAACCTTGATCACCTACCCCGTGCCCATCGAGCGACTGGACATTTACAACCAGTTTCTCCTGCCCGCCGGCATCACGCCCCAAAAGCACAAAACCATTGAAACCACTGACATCATGATGCAGATGGTGGCCAGCGGACGGGGGGTGACTGCCCTGCCACGGTGGCTGGTGCAAGAGTATGCGGAGAATTTGCCGATTACCCCTATAAAGATAGGTCCCAAAGGCATCGTCAAGCAGATTTACCTGGGCACCCGAGCGCACGAAGGCGAGGCAGGATACCTGCACTCTTTCATGGTGCAAGCCCGTGAATTCAAATAACAAAACCCACAGCAATACCTGAAACACCCCACCCAGGCCAGGCACCTCATACCACTTTGGCACGCTTTGCGCACGCCATTTCTGGAGAGCCATCCAGCCGATTTGGGCAGGCGATTCGGCTTAGAATTGAACGCGTTGGTGCACCGACCTGAGCCCCTCAGGCCCGGTGTTAAACGGGAATCAGGAGGCGCTTTTCCGTCCTGCGCTCTAACCTGAACTGCCCCCGCAACAGTAAGTGCGGTGCAATGCAAGTTTGCTTGCATGCAAAGTGACACGGACAGCCACTGAGGTTTGTTCTTCGGGAAGGAGTGTCACCCCTACCCACAGTCTGGATACCGGCCAACACGCAGCGCTTGCAGCCCTAGCTGCCGCGCTTTCTTTATCTGTACAGGCGGGGTCGCCTGGGTGGCAGTACATCTTCTGCACGCATACGCTTTGCCGCAGCCTTGGGCTGCGCAATGCCTCATCATGCGTGCATGACTTGCATCTGAGCCCTGCACCGCACCTGATTTGGTAGTTTCCGTAGGCTTCATGATCAAAATTTTCTCCAAACCCAATTGCGCTCAATGCTCCATGACCATGCGTACGCTGGACCGCCAAGGCACCGAGTACGAAGTCATCGACGTGTCGCAAGATGCGGCTGCAGCCACCTTGATTCAGTCTTGGGGCTACCGCCAAGTACCGGTGGTGCAAGTTGGAGAAGAACACTGGAGCGGCTTTCGCCCTGACCGACTTTCCGCACTGACCACCGCCTGAGATGGCGCGCTGGGTCTTCTACTCCTCCAAAACTGGCAATACCGAACGACTGCTGCGCAACGCTGGACTGACTGGCGCGCGCATTCCTCGTCTTGTGGAAGACGATATGCCCGTCATCTCCAGCCCCTTCATCTTGGTCACACCTTCTTTTGGTGATGCCGAGGGCAAAGGTGCTGTTCCAAAGGCGGTGATTCGTTTTCTGAATGCGCCAGAGCGCCGCCAATGGCTGCGCGCCGTGGTGGCCTGCGGTGACCGCAACTTCGGCGCCGCTTTCGCGCAAGCCGGTGATGTGATTGCACGCAAATGCCAGGTGCCTTTGCTGCACCGTGTGGAGATGGCCGGCACCCGTACAGATTGGCAGCGCCTGCAGCACATCGATCAACACTTTCCCCTCAACCCTATTCCCAACGTCTTGGACGCTGCGTTATGACCCCCATGACCCCTACTTCGACCAAGCTGGACTTTCACGCGCTGAACGCCATGCTGAATTTGCCCGATGACCAAGGCCAAATTCAGTTTGATGCGGACCGCATGGCAGCACGCCAATACTTTCTGCAGCACGTCAACCAGAACACCGTGTTCTTCCACTCTCTGGAAGAAAAGCTGGACTACCTGCGCACCGAAGACTATTACGAAGGCGAAGTGCTGGATGCGTACACACCCGCCTTTGTGGAATCCATCTTCAAGGCAGCCTATGCCAAAAAGTTCCGCTTCCCTACTTTTTTGGGTGCCTACAAGTACTACACCGCTTACACCCTCAAAACCCGTGACGGCAAGCGCTATCTGGAGCGCTTTGAAGACCGCGTAGTGATGGTGGCACTGGCGTTGGCACGCGGCGATGAAAGCCTGGCCATGAAGCTGATGGGCGAGATCATCGCTGGTCGCTTTCAGCCCGCTACCCCCACGTTCTTGAACGCAGGCAAGCGCCAGCGCGGTGAACTGGTCTCGTGCTTCTTGCTGCGCCTGGAAGACAACATGGAAAGCATTGGCCGCGGCATCAACTCGGCCCTGCAACTGTCTAAGCGCGGCGGCGGCGTGGCCTTGCTGCTGAG
>JAFAGF010000217.1 GCA_023422975.1 Pseudomonadota bacterium | reverse complement strand
GTGGGCAACATTGCCAACGCGGTGCTGGCCGGGCTGAACCACGGCCCCTTCGATCACCTGAACGCCTATACCGAGGTGCTGCAGGACGGCATGCTGGACATGCTGGAGTCAGGCAAGCTGGACACGGCCTCCACCACCTCGCTGGCGCTCAGCCCCGAAGCCATGGAACGCTTTCTGGCCAACATCGATTTCTACCGCCCGCGCATCATGCTGCGCCCACAGGAAATCTCGAACCACCCCGAGCTGATCCGCCGCATGGGCCTGATCTCCATGAACGCGCTGATCGAGGCCGATATGTACGGCAACGTCAACAGCACGCATGTCATGGGCTCGTCCATCATGAATGGCATCGGCGGCAGCGGCGACTTTGCGCGCAATGCCTATCTGTCCATCTTCATGACGCCGTCCACGGCCAAGGGCGGCAAGATCAGCTGCATCGTGCCCATGGTGTCCCACGTGGACCACACCGAGCACGATGTGCAGATCATCGTGACCGAGCAAGGTCTGGCCGATCTGCGCGGCCTGGCCCCGGTGCAGCGCGCGCGCCTGATCATTGAAAAGTGCGTGCACCCGGACTACAAGGCCGCCATGACCGACTACCTGGAGCGCGCCCTGCGCGATGCACCCGGCAAGCACACGCCGCATCTGCTGGACGAGGCCTATGCCTGGCACCAGCGTTACCTGAAGACTGGCAGCATGCAAACCGCCCAGCCGGTGCTGCGCGCGGCATAAGCCACATCAGGAGGTGGATGCGCAGACTCCCGCCTGCATCTACCGCAGTAAAAAAAATAGACATCAAAACAGCTTGCAGCGCTTGATACATCAACGCTGAAAGCTATTCTTTTAGATTTTAGAAAAACACCATCCGCACCCAAGGCGCAGCCAGCACGTTCACTGCGCCGGCAATCATCATCACTAGCGAGGCCACCACGGCCTGCACTTCGCCAAACTGGCGGGCCTTGGCCACCCCTGTGCCGTGGGCGGCACCGCCCAAGATGGCGCCGGTGGCCATCTTGCTGCGCACATGGGGCAACACACGCAGCAGCACCTCGCCAATCAGCATGCCGGTGATGCCGGTCATCACCACAAACAGGGCTGCCAAATCGGTGGGGCCTCCCAGCACGCGTTCGGCCTCGATCGCAAACGGGGTGGTGATGCTACGTACGGCCAAACCTTTTTGCAGCTCTTCGTTCAGACCAAACCAGTCTGCAAACCACACGGTGGTGGAAATCGACACCAGACTGGCCACCACCACGCCCGTGGTGATCGACAGCCAGTGCTTGCGCAGCAGTTGGCGGTTTTCATGCAGCGGCAGGGCAAAAGCCACGGTGGTGGGGCCCAGCAGCCACGCCAACCAGCGCGTTTGGGCAATGTATTGCGGGTAGGACACGTGGGTGAGCAGCAGCAGTGCAATCAACACCAGCGGCGTAGCCAGAATAGGCATCAACAGCGGTGTCGGAAAGCGGCGGTACAGCTGCTTGTTCACGCCATAGCAAAGCACGGTGACGAGCAGCGACAGCACGCCAATCATTTCGTTGGACATGGCTTACTCCTTGCGCGATGAACGGCGGCGTGCCAGCCACAGCTCCAGCCGGTAGACCCGGTCCACAGCCCAGGCTGTCACCACCATGACGCAGGCGGTGCTGGCCACAATGACGGCCAAAATACGCAAGCCCTGATGGGCAATCAGCTCGGGGTACTCCGTCACCACCAGCACCGCGGGCACAAAAAACAGCAGCATTTCTGCCAGCAACCAGTTGGTGCCCGCCTTGAGCCACTGCGCTTTCACCAGCCCACTGAACAAGCCCACTGCCAGCAGTGCAAAACCAATCAGCCCCGCAGGCATGCTCCAGCCAAAATGCTGGCGTGCCACATCCATGCTCAGCCAGATGGCACTGAGCAGTACCACCTGCAGCAAGGCTTTGAGCGATTGCTGGGTGTGGTGCAAGCCGCGCTGCACGGAAGAAGCGGTCAGAGAAAACGATGACATGGGTCAAAGTTTAGGGTTTTCACCTAAATTCGTAAAATGAATAATTTCCATAAAAGTAATTCTTAAAAGGAATCCCTATGGATTTGCGTGCCTTGCGCTACTTTGTCGAAGTGGTGCGCGCCAACGGCTTTACGCGGGCGGCGGAGCATCTGCATGTCACCCAGCCCACCATCAGCAAAATGGTCAAGCAGCTGGAAGATGAGCTGGGCGGCCCGTTGCTGCTGCGTGAAGGGCGTGGGGTGCAACTGACCGATGCCGGGCAGGTGGTGTATGAACGCGGGCTGCAGGTGCTGGCCCAGGCCCAGCTGCTGCGCCAGGAAGTGGCCGAGGTGGATGGGATTGCACGCGGTGAACTGAGCGTGGGCATCATGCCCACCGCCGGTCATTACATGGCGCCTGTGATCGCGCTGTTTCAGCAGCGCTACCCGGGCGTTACGCTGAATGTGCAAGAGTCTGGTGCACGCGCGCAGCGCCAGCTGATGCTGGAAGGCAAGCTGGACATGGCGCTGGGCCTGTTCAACGCCCCCGACGAGGCCTTACACACCTACACGATTGCCCACCAGCTCACCCGCGTGGTGATGGCACGCCACCGCGTGGTCGATGAAAACGCGCCCGTACGCTGGCAGGATCTGGCCGATCTGCCATTTTTGCTCTACACCAGCGACTTTGCGTTGCACGAAGCCGTGCTACAGCACTGTGCCGAGGCGGGCTTCACCCCGCGCGTGCAGCTGCAAACCCGCTACTGGGACTTTATTGGCCACCTGGTGGCCGCAGACATCGGCGTGGCTGTGATGTTTGAGCACGTGATTGCCAAATACGACGCACAACGCGTCGCCAGCCGCCCGCTGATTGGCCCCCAGATGGGCTGGGACGTGGTGCTGATGTGGCGCCCCGGCTACCGCTCCCGTGCTGCGCAAGCATGGCTCGATTGCGTGCGCGAGGTCTACCCCCAGCCCTTGTACGGCGCCACGCCACCGCCAACAGCTTCTATAGAAAAAAGCCGCTAGCGCTTATCCATAAAGCGCATATAGCTATCAAAAAACATATTTCACCTTCACAAAAAAGCCCTGCACTTGTGCGCAGGGCTTTTTTGCTTCGGTCGGGAAATGCGCCACTTAGAACTGCCAGCGCACCTCGCCCAGCCCCTCAAAGCACACCGTCACCAAATCACCGGCCTGCACCTGCGGGCAACCTGTCCAGGTCCCGGTGGTCACCACCGTGCCCGCCGCCACGGTGCCGTAATGCAGGGTCACATGCTGCAGCCACGCGGGCAGCAGCCATGTAGGGTCTTGCAGGCTGTGGCTACCCGTAAAGCGCTGCGCTGCGCCGTCATTCACCTGCAGGCTGCAGCTTTGCGCCTGCCAGTTGTGCGCGCGCAGGGGCGCAAAATCTTGCCACGGGCCCAATGCCAAGCCGCCGTGGCATTGGCCATCGGCCAGCAAGGTCAGGGCCGGTGCCTGGGTGCTTTCACGCCAGCGGCTGTCCACAAACTCCAGCGCCACCGCATAGGCATCGATCAGGTCAACGGCCGTGGCGGGTGTCAGCGCCGCCGCTTGTTCCGCCGTCACCGTTTGCCCGATGCGCAGCGCAATTTCCCCTTCCACACCGCGCAAGCTGAACACCTGGGCTGGGGGTGCCGCCGTAGTCACCTCGGTATGTACACCGGGCTCTGGCAACGGTGCGTGCACCAGCGCTGCGGCATCGCGCGCGGGGCCGCCTGACTTCCAGTAACGTGGCACGCTGCCTGCAGGCCACCATTTGCGCGCGATGGCCAGGGCGTTGTGCACCGCACGGGCATCGGCAGCGCTGGTCAGCATGTAGGCCACGTCTTCACCGCGGGCGGAGCGTTCTCCCAGCTTGTGGCACCACCACAGCGCATCCGCGATGGAGTAGGTGTCCTGCGGCAAATCAGGAGCAATTTTGGGCCAGTCAGGCAGCATGTCCTCGGGGTCGTCTTGGGCCAGCAGATTCAGGCCCAGAGGTGGCTGGTTGGCAAACGGCGATGGCCCTGCATTTTTGGGAGCACAAAAGCCGGTGGAGCAATCTTTTTCGGATTCGGTCGACATGGGCGCCATCATGGCAAATCCCTGCAGCTTTGTGCAGCACAGGGAATTACGGCACACACCCCTGTGCAGGATTCCCAGCGCCACTTTGCGGGCTTTGGCAGGACTGCGCGGCAGCCATCGACGCGATTGATTTTTTCTGCAGTGGATTTATGTGCAGATTTAGCGTTCAATGCGGTAGAGATTTTGTGATTTCTATGCATTTTGTCAAGTTATGCAAAATATTTATAACAACACAAGCAAGCGGCCTTGGACAGCACACCACCGCCTGCGTACGCTGAAAAAAGCACACCAGTCCTTGTGCTTACCGGGGTTGGCTGCATTACTTTTTTGAGGTGTTTATGCCTGCACATGATTCTTCCGCACACCTGATGACACACGCGTTGCCGTCTTATCTGAACCCTGACGACGTCGGCCCCTGGGGCACGTACCTGCAGCAGGTTGACCGCGTCACACCCTATCTGGGCTCCCTGGCCCGCTGGGTGGAAACGCTCAAGCGCCCCAAGCGCATCCTGGTGGTGGATGTGCCCATCGAGATGGATGACGGCACCATCGCCCACTTTGAGGGCTACCGCGTGCAGCACAACCTCAGCCGCGGCCCCGGCAAAGGCGGCGTGCGTTTCCACCAGGACGTGACGCTGTCGGAAGTGATGGCGCTGTCGGCGTGGATGTCCATCAAGAATGCGGCCGTCAACGTGCCATACGGCGGTGCCAAGGGCGGTATCCGCGTGGATCCACGCAAGCTTTCCAAGGGGGAGCTGGAGCGCCTGACACGCCGCTACACCAGCGAAATTGGCTTGCTGATTGGCCCCACCAAGGACATTCCTGCACCCGACGTGAACACCAACGGCCAAATCATGGCCTGGATGATGGACACCTACTCCATGAACACGGGCGCTACGGCGACCGGCGTAGTCACAGGCAAACCGATTGACCTGGGTGGCTCTTTGGGCCGCGTGGAAGCCACGGGCCGTGGCGTCTTCACCGTCGGGGTGGAAGCCGCCAAGCTGATCGGCTTGCCGCTGGAAGGCGCACGTGTGGCCGTTCAGGGCTTTGGCAATGTGGGCGGCACCGCCGGCAAGCTGTTTGCCGATGCAGGCGCCAAGGTGGTGGCGGTGCAAGACCACACAGGCAGCATCTACAACGCGCAAGGGCTGGATGCGAGTGCCTTGCAAGAGCATGTGCGCAGCCAAGGGGGCGTAGAAGGCTTCCCCGGCGCAGAAAGCATGGATGCCGATGCCTTCTGGGCGGTGGACTGCGACATCCTGATCCCTGCGGCGCTGGAAGGCCAGATCAACAAGGACAACGCCCAGCGCATCAAGGCCAAGATGGTGATTGAAGGCGCCAACGGCCCTACCACCCCCGAGGCCGACGACATCTTGCATGACAAGGGCGTGCTGGTGCTGCCCGACGTGATCGCCAACGCAGGGGGCGTGACGGTGTCGTACTTTGAATGGGTGCAGGATTTTTCCAGCTTTTTCTGGAGCGAGGAAGAGATCAACGCCCGTTTGGTGCGCATCATGCAAGAAGCTTTTGCGGGCGTGTGGCAAGTCGCGCAAGAAAACAAGGTGAGCCTGCGTACCGCCACGTTCATCGTGGCGTGCAAGCGCATCTTGCACGCACGCGAAATGCGCGGCCTGTACCCCTAAGCACGCGCTTGCGCACCACCCCGTGTGCGTGGCACCACAAAGCGGCCCAAGGGCCGCTTTTTTCATGGGCGCTGCTGTGCCCAGGCATGGCGGCGCAGCGTGCGTTGCGCCAGCTGCAGCACCGGGGCATCCACCATCTTGCCGCCCACGACGCACACCCCGCCTTGGGCCGCTTCCATCGCTTGCACCACAGCCTGTGCATGGGCCACCTCGGCCTTGCTGGGCGCAAACACCGCGTTGATCAACGGTACTTGGGCCGGGTGAATGCACAGCTTGCCACCAAAGCCCATGCGCAGGGCCCGGCGGGCATCGCCTTCAATACGCCCGGCATCTTTGGTTTCTACGGTTACGCCATCCACCGGCTGCCCGATGCCCGCGCGGCGTGCGGCCATCACCAAGGCCATGCGCGCAGGCAGCAACTCGGCCTCGTTCTCGTCGCATTGCATGCCTGCATCCACCTGAAAATCCAGATGCCCAAATGCCAAGCGCTGCACCTGGGGTGCTGCAGCCAACGCATCCAGGCCATTCAGACCGGCGACCGTTTCCACCAAGGGCACCAGCGCGCACGTCGGGCCTGCGGCTTGGGCAATCTGTGCCAGTGGCGCAGCAGACTCGGCCTTGGGCACCACGGCCCCGGCAATGCCTGCCGCGACCAAGCGTGCCAGCGCTTTCACATCGGCGTCCCACCACGCGCTACCGGCTGCATTGATGCGCACCAGCAGTCGCGCACGTTGTGCCGCTGACAGCGTGGCAACCTCCGATTCCAGCGCCTGGCGTGCTGCATTTTTTTCTGTGGGGGCTACAGCATCTTCCCAGTCTGCAATCACCATGTCCGCCGGACTGGCCAGGGCTTTGTGCAGACGCTCTGGCTGCGTGGCTGGGACAAACAAAAACGTGCAGGCGTTGCGCAACAAATCGGACATGGCAAAAGCATTCAACCCCAAGCTCAGGCTTGCGGCAGGTATTCAGAAATTTCGATCAAATTCAGATCAGGGTCACGCACATACACGGAACGAATCGCACCCTGCGCACCCGTGCGCTGCACGGGGCCACACTCGATATGCACACCATGCTGCGCCAAATGGGTTTGCACCCGCTCCAGTGGCATGCTGGCAATCAAGCACAGGTCCAGCGCACCGGGCGTGGGGTACTGGGCCTTGGGCTCAAACTCTCG
>JAFAGF010000103.1 GCA_023422975.1 Pseudomonadota bacterium | reverse complement strand
GGTCTTTGAGTACCTGCACCTCAAACGATTTCACCAGGACCGGCGCATCGGCACGGTTCCAGCCGTTGTGCTGCAAAAAATCGTGCAGCGTTTTGACCATGTCCAGCCCTGCTGCTTTGGCGTGGGCCGCCTGCTTGATCTCAATGAACAGGCCCACAGGGCGTGCGGCGCTGGCGTTGTGGGCCTTGATCAGGTCTGCCACCTGCTGCAAGTTCATGAGCGGCAACTGCCCATCCAGCGCTGCGTTGGCGGGGCGCAGCTGTGCCATGCGTTCGGTGGCGCGCAGGGTCTGCAACTCGGGCCAGGTGAAGTCTTCGGCAAACCAGCCCGTCAGGTTGGTGCCATCCACGGTTTTGGTGGTTTTGCGGTCCGCAAACTGCGGCAGCTGTGCCACGTTGGTGGTGGCCAGCTGGGGGCTGCCGTCGGCATTGAGCGCAGCCAAGGCATTTTCATGGCGCACCAGCAGCACGCTGTCTTTGGTCAGCACCACATCCAGCTCCAGAATGTCGGCCCCGTCCTGAATGGCTTGCTCAAAAGCGGCTTGGGTCAGCTCGGGCTTGAGGGCCGATGCCCCGCGGTGGGCGCTCAGCGCAGGCACCGGGGGCCAGGCGCTTTGTGCGCTGGCCAGCAACGGGGTGGCCAGCAAGGCCGCAGCCCAGCAAGCGCGGAAGGTGTGGCGGGCATTCAGCATGGGGGTCTCCTTGGTTCTGATAAAGCCCCAGATGCTGGCGCAAAGTGCAGGCCCAAGTTGTAACGTCAGACCAGCGGTCAGCGAGCCTCAGGCATCGAACTGCGTCGCGTGCAAATGGGGCTGCTGCAGCGCTTGCGCCAGCCACGCCGTGAGCTGGGGGTAATGCGCTGCGGGCAGCAACTGCGGCAGGCGAAAGCGCACATAGTCCACCGCCACGGCGGTACACAGCACATCCAGCGTCAGCGGTGCTTGCAGGGCAGGGCGCGCGCTTTCAAGCTGGGTCAGCACACGGGCGATAGCCGCCAGGCGGCGCTGCCCCATCACGCTGGCATCGGCCACGTCGGCACCATCGTATTTGCGGGCAATGACTTGGTTGAAAGCCGCTTCCATCAATCCGTAAGCCACGCTGGTGCGTGCCAGCACGGCGGCGGTCTGGTCAGCGGGCACCAAGGCAGGGCCGCTGCCGATGTGGTCGAGGTATTGGGCGATGAGCAGCGATTCGCTGATGGCCTGGCCTTCTGGTGTGACCAGCACCGGAATGCGCCGCTGCGGGTGGGCGGCCAGCAAGGCGGGGTCTTGGCTCCACGGATCGCTCCAGACCAGCTCCAGCTGATCGGCAAGGCCTTTTTCCAGCGCGGCGACACGGGCAACACGGGCAAAGGGCGAGGTGGCGTTGAGGAAAAGCTGCATGGTGAATGAAAGAGAATGAAAAAAGAAGAGCTGCTTGCGCTGGCTATACCTGCGCAGCAGCCGTTTTTGGCTTGGAAAGCACGATCAGCACCATGCCCAGACTCAAGGCCGCGCAGCCCCAGATAAACAGACTGTGGTAGCTGCCCGTGCTGGCGTAGAGGTAGGCCATGAAGTAGCCCGCGGTGGCTTGCAGCAACGCAAAAGCGGCCGTGGCATAGCCCCACATTTTTTTGTGCTGTGCGGGGCCAATCAGCTGCATCAAATAGCCGGAGGTGATGGCGGCCATGCCGGGTGACAGCGCGCCCACCACAAAGCCCGAGACCGCATGGCCTGCAAACCCGACCCACACCAGCGGTAAGCCAATCGCCACGGCTTTGAGGGCATAGGCCCCGGCGGTGGTGCGCCACCAGCCCCAGCGCGTGGCACACAGCGCCGCGCACAGCGGCCCCGCCACGGCACCCAAGCCAAAAATGGCCCACTGGGTGGAGGCGTAGGTGGCGCCCAAGTCCAGCTCACGCGCCAGGTAGTCCACCCAGAACACGGTGTGGGGCACAAAGCCAAAACCATCGGTGACATAGGCCAGAAACACCAGCACCACGGGCAGCGACCAGATGGCAGCGGTAGGCATGGCGGCTGCACGGGTCGACGGCGTGATGGCCATGGGTGCTGGCGCGGGCAGCAAGCGCGCGCAGTGCCTACCCCACCACAACGCGGCCACGCAGACCAGCGCCAGGCCCCACCAGACGGCACTCAGGCTTTGCAGCGCCAAGCTGGGCACCAAGGTGGCAGACAGCAGGGCACCCACGCCAATGCCGCAAAACATCAGCGGGCCCAAAGCCGCGCGGCGTGCGACGGGTGTGGCCGCCATGGCGATGGAGGGGCCCAGCACCATCAGCGTGGCCCCGGCGATGCCAGAGAGCAGCCGCCACAAGAAGAACACCGGCATGGGCTGGGCAAAGCTGCAGCCGATAAAGCTCAGCGCCACGGCGGCCCAGCACAGCACCAGCACGCGCACAGCGCCCAAGCGGTCGGCCAAGGGCGCAGCGGCCAGCGCGCCGATCAAATAGCCCAGCAGGTTGGCCGCGCCCAGGTAGGCCACCTGTTCGCCCGTAAACCACCCGGCCAGCACCATTTGTGGCATCAGCGCGGTATAGGCAAAGCGGGCCAGCCCTACGCCGCTGAGCGTGGCGAGGAAACCGGTGAGAAAGAGGGGGAGTTCAGAGCGTTGAATCACAACAGACCTAGCAGCGAGATGGGAAGCAGATTAGAGGCTTGGCATCATCATGTCCAATGATTCAAAATGAAATTCATCATCGTTTTTCATGATGGTTTGACGGCTACGAGGTGATTGCCATGCAACTGAAGTCTTTGCGCATTTTTGAAGCCGTGGCCAGCACCGGCAGTTTTGGTGCGGCGGCCCAGCGCTTGCACACCGTGCAGTCCAACGTGACGGCCCATATCCAAAAGCTGGAAGATGAGTTGCAGGTGCAGCTGATTGAGCGCAGCAGCAGCCCCGTGCACCTGACGCCCGCTGGCCACACCTTGCTGCCCCATGCCCAGCGCTTGTTGCACACGCATGACCAAGCGTGTGCGCTGTTTGCAGGCAGCGTGCCACCTTCCGGGTGTTTGCGCATTGGCGCGATGGAGAGCACGGCAGCCTTGCGCCTGCCACCGCTGCTGGCACAGCTCTACCAAACCCAGCCGCAGATGGATTTGCAGCTGCGCACCGGCCCCACGGGCAGCTTGCTGGAGGATTTGCAGCGCGGTGTGCTGGACTGTGCCTTTGTGGCGGGCCAGCCCCCGCAGCCGCGCTGGTGGGGGCTGCAGGTATTCCAGGAAGAGCTGGTGTTGGTCGGGCCTGCGCCGTTGCCCACGTTGCCCAGCCCGGAGGTGTTGCTGCGCACGCCTTTTTTGGCGTTCCGCCAAGGCTGCAGCTATCGCCAGCGCATTGAGCTGTTGCTGGCCAGCCAAGGCATCACGTCGGCGCGCATCATGGAGATGGGCACGCTGGACGCCATCTTGGGCTGCGTGGCCGCAGGCATGGGCTTTGCGCTGATGCCGCGTGCTTTGATGCTCACCCAAAAAGCACGCTTTGGCATCCACTGCACCCGCTTGCCGGAGCCTTTGCGCAGCCAGATTGGCGTGGTCGATACCTGGCTGGTGGCACCGCAGCCCCAGGGCTGGTCGCCCCAGTTGCGCGCCTTGGTGCAGCAGTTGCAAGGCAGCGCTGCGCAACAGCCTTCAGGCGTTGCTGTGGAGTAAGGCACGGCGGTATTGCATGGCCTCGGCCACATGGGTGCTGGCCACGTGGGGGCTGTCGGCCAAATCAGCAATCGTGCGCGCCACGCGCAAAGCGCGGTGGGTGGCACGGCTGCTCCAGCCCAGGCGGTCGGCGGCTTTGCGCAGCAGTTGGGCGGCTGCGTCGTCCAGCTGCAGGTGCTGATCAAAGGCGTCGCCTTGCAGCATCTGGTTGCTGCAGTCTTGGCGGGTCAAGGCGGTGTCGCGGGCGCGGGTGACGCGGGCCTGAATGGCCGCGCTGGCCTCACCCGCGTGGGCCGTGAGCAATTGCTCGGCTGGCATGTGCGCCACTTCCACATGCAGATCAATACGGTCGAGCAGCGGGCCGCTGAGCTTGCCTTGGTAGCGCGCGACTTGGTCGGGGGTGCAGCGGCAGGCGCGTTGGGTGCTGCCCCAAAAGCCGCAGGGGCAGGGGTTCATGGCGGCCACCAGCTGAAAGCGTGCCGGAAACTCGGTGCTGTGCGCTGCGCGGGCAATGGTGATGCGCCCGGTTTCCAAGGGCTCGCGCAAGGCCTCTAAGGCCGAGCGCGAAAACTCAGGAAACTCATCCAAAAACAGCGTGCCAAAGTGGGCGTAAGAGATCTCGCCCGGCTTCGGGGGCGAGCC
>JAFAGF010000084.1 GCA_023422975.1 Pseudomonadota bacterium | reverse complement strand
GCGGCCCAGCAGGTCGTCGGGGCGCAGTGCCTCGCTGGCCAGCTGGGCAAAGGTCTGCAGCACCACATCGCCCTGGGCATGGCCGTAGTGGTCGTTGACCTGTTTGAAATGGTCAAGGTCCAGCATCAGCACGGCGACGGACTGGCCTTCTTCCTCCAGGCGCGAGATCAGCTTCTGGCCACGCTCCAGCAGCGCACTGCGTGCCAGCACTCCGGTCAGAGAGTCATGGTGCACTGCGTGGTGCAGCTTCTGCAGGGCCTGCATGCGCAGCGTGTAGGCACAGGCCACCGCCAGGGGCGCCAGCGACAGCATGGCCAACCCGGTGCGGTAGGACAGCACATCGTCCAGGTGCTCCGGGACAAAGTCGAAGGAGCTGACGGCCAGCAGCCCGGTTTTCCACAGACAGACCAGCAAGCTCAGCACGGTGATCGGGAAGACGCCGTAGCTCATGGCGCACCAGACCATGGCGGGCATGCTGAAGGCCATGGCGCCGTGGCCCCCAATCAGCTGGCTGAAGGCTTCGCTGAGAATCAGGGCCAGCAGGGGCAGTGTGCCGTTCCAGGAGCGCTGCTGCTTGGGCAACTGCCAGGTCCAGGGCCAGCCGCTGGGGGCCGCCAGGAACACCGGCAGGATCAGCACGTAGTTGTAGAACTCTGCCGACAGCCACAGCAGCGCTGACTGCCACAACGGCAGGAGGAAAGCGATGGCACTGGGCCAGGCCCCCGCCAGCGTGCAGACCACGGATGCCAGCAGGCAAGCCAGAAAGACGGTCATTACGGAGCGCTGGTGCTTAAACCCCAGCACCTGGTTGCGCACGCGCGCCAGGAACAGCCAGCCGGCCAGCACCCCGATCAGGTTCGCCAGGTTCAGCGTGAGGGCCGTGAACAGGGTGGAGCCGGTCAGCAGGTCGGCGGCGACGTAGGCCAGCAGGGCGTACAGCCAGCTGCCCGGGCGGCGCGCCAGCTCGGGGTGGCGCAGCAGCAGGCCCAGCAAGATGGCATTGGCCGGCCAGAAGGCCGCCATGAACCCCAGCGGGCGGCTGTAGATGCCCAGCAGGCAGGCCACCAGGATGCTGGCGGACAGCGCAGCCTGCCCGTGCCAGACGGACGGGGGCTGGACAGAAGGGGGTGAGACATCCAGGGGCACGGTGGGCGCAGGGGCTGCAGGAGTAGGGACGCTCTGATTCTCAGCGTTTCATGCGGCGCCCAAGTAGGACACCGGATCGGCCTGCTGCCGTTCGTCGACTTGGACCGGCGGCAGGCCCGCCCAGCGGGCGCAAAAAAGCCTCCCGCAGGAGGCTGGCTGGTGGGCGTGCCGCGGGCTCAGACGCCGCGCGCGCGGTCGGCCTTGAACTGGGCGCGGAACTGCGCGAATGTGCCGGCGTCCAGCGCGTTGCGCACTTCTTGCATCAGGTTCAGGTAGTAGTGCAGGTTGTGGATGGTGGTCAGCATGGGGCCCAGCATCTCGCCGCAGCGGTCCAGGTGGTGCAGGTAGGCGCGGCTGAAGCCGTCACGGCCGCCGTTGTCCCAGCTCACGCCGCTGGCACCGGCGCAGGCGTGGCAGGTGCAGGTGGTGTCCAGCGGCTGGTGGTCGCTCTTGTGGCGGGCGTTGCGCAGCTTCAGGTCGCCATACCGGGTGAACACCGTGCCGTTGCGCGCATTGCGCGTGGGCATGACGCAGTCAAACATGTCCACGCCGTCGGCCACGCCTTGCACCAGGTCTTCGGGCGTGCCCACGCCCATCAGGTAACGCGGCTTGTTGGCGGGCAGCAGGTGGGGCGTGTGCGCCATGATTTCCAGCATCTCGTCCTTGGGCTCGCCCACGGAGACACCGCCCACGGCGTAGCCGGGGAAATCCATTTCCACCAGCGCCTGCAGTGACTCTTCACGCAGGTTGGTGAACATGCCGCCTTGCACAATGCCAAACAGCGCGTTGGGGTTGCCCAGGCGCTCGAACTCATCCTTGGAGCGCTTGGCCCAGCGGCGGCTCATCTCCATGGACTTGCGCGCTTCGGCTTCGGTGGTTTTCTTGCCGTTGGTCTCGTACGGGGTGCACTCGTCCAGCTGCATCACGATGTCGGAGTTCAGCGTGGTTTGAATCTGCATGCTGACTTCGGGCGACATGAACAGCTTGTCGCCGTTGACGGGGCTTTGGAAGTGCACGCCTTCTTCGGTGATCTTGCGCATGGCACCCAGGGACCAGACTTGAAAGCCGCCCGAGTCGGTCAGGATGGGCTTGTCCCACTTCTCAAAGCCGTGCAGGCCACCAAAGGACTTCATGATGTCCAGGCCAGGGCGCATCCACAGGTGGAAGGTGTTGCCCAAAATGATTTGTGCACCCATCTCTTCCAGGCTGCGCGGCATGACGCCTTTGACGGTGCCATAGGTGCCAACGGGCATGAAGATGGGGGTCTGAACCTTGCCGTGGTTCAGGGTCAGCGTGCCACGGCGGGCGTGGCTGGTGGGGTCGGTTTTGAGAAGTTCAAACTGCAGCATGATGGCGCGCATTGTCCCAGAAGGCGGCTTGCGCTGCCGCAGATGCCTGCGTGTCGGGGTGGTCTATAGTGGAATCTAGCCCACGGGGTTCACAAGCTCACAAGGAGAAGACCATGTACACCAACATCATGATTGCCGTCGATGGCTCGAACGAATCGCTGGAAGCAGTGCGCCAGGCCTTGTCATTGGTGGCGCGCGGCTTGCGTGCAGAAATTGCGCTGGTGAATGTGCAAGAGCCTGCGTCACTGCTGCAACTGGCCACCCAAGATTCGGATGCGATTGCGGCGGCTGCGGTCGAGGCGGGTGAGCACCTGATGGCGGCTGGAGCCGCCTTGCTGGATGCCGCAGGTGCCGGCTATTCGATGGAGGTGGTGCTGGGTGAGCCCAGTACGGTGCTGGTCGACATGGCCGAGCAGCTCAATGCGGATCTGGTGATTCTGGGCGCGCGCGGAATGGGGGCTATCGAGAGTGTGCTCGTGGGTTCGGTATCAAAGGCGGTGATTCACCGCTGCACGCGTCCGGTGTTGATTGTGCGCGAGCCGGAGCAGCCGGATGCGGACGAGTCGGAGTCCGAGGAAGGCGAAGCCGCGTAACTGCAATCAGCATGCGCACCACACACGGGGTTAGGCAGTTTGGTGCTGCCAGCCCTTTTGGCTATTGCGCTGGCTGCCATAGCCCGCGTGGCTGCCGTAGTTGGTGCGTGAGGCGCTGGGGCGGGATTGCAGTTTGCCGTGCGGCAGGCTGGACAGGCGCTGCAGCAGGCGGCGGCAATAGCCTTTCATCCACAGGCACTTGTTGATTTCTTCCACGGGGAAGGGGCCGCTGATGACGATGATGTCTTCGGCCTCTTGCCACAAGCCTTTGGCACGCAGGCGGCGGCGGGTGTTGGCAGCCCAGGACTGGATACGTGATGGCGTGCCGTGCTGGTGCACTTCACCCGTGTGGTTGTCAAAGGCGATGGCCAGCAAATCTGTCTTGAGCTTAAAGCGGCGCTCGCCTGTGACTGCGCTGGGCTTGTCGCGCATGTCGTACAGGTAGTAGCTGCCTGCCTTGAGCTGGTATTGCAGATTCATGGTCATTCTTGGAGCCGCATTGTCCGCGACCTTGG
>JAFAGF010000019.1 GCA_023422975.1 Pseudomonadota bacterium | reverse complement strand
CAAGAAGTAAGGAACGACCATGTCTGAAACACGTGCAGTCCTCCGTGGCGTCCGCTTGTCGGTTGACAAGGGTCGCCTGGTCGCGGATCTGATCCGCGGCAAGAAGGTGGATCAAGCTCTGAACATCTTGACTTTCACGCAGAAAAAAGCTGCTGTGATCGTGAAGAAGGTTCTGGAATCCGCCATTGCTAACGCTGAGCACAACGACGGCGCCGATATCGACGAGTTGAAGGTCAAGACCATCTACGTTGAACAAGGCACGACGCTCAAGCGTTTCACCGCTCGCGCTAAGGGCCGCGGCAATCGCATCAGCAAGCCTACCTGCCACATTTACGTGACAGTCGGTAACTGAGGCCTAAAGGAAGAATATGGGACAGAAAATCCATCCTACCGGCTTCCGCCTTGCTGTAAGCCGCAACTGGGCTAGCCGTTGGTACGCTAGCAACCGTGATTTCGCCGGCATGCTGGCCGAAGACATCAAGGTTCGCGAGTACCTGAAGGCTAAGTTGAAGAACGCTGCTGTTGCACGCGTGCTGATCGAGCGTCCTGCAAAGAACGCCCGCATCACGATCTTCTCGGCCCGTCCTGGTGTTGTGATCGGTAAGAAGGGCGAAGATATCGAGGCCTTGAAGAAGGAACTCGCTACTCGTCTGGGCGTGCCAGTCGCAGTGAACATCGAAGAAGTGCGCAAGCCTGAAATCGATGCCAAGTTGATCGCTGACTCCATCTGCCAACAGCTGGAAAAGCGCATCATGTTCCGTCGCGCTATGAAGCGTGCGATGCAGAACGCCATGCGTCTGGGTGCCCAAGGTATCAAGATCATGTCGTCCGGTCGTCTGAACGGTATCGAAATCGCCCGTACTGAGTGGTACCGCGAAGGCCGCGTGCCTCTGCACACTCTGCGTGCTGACATCGACTACGGCTTCTCCGAAGCACAGACTACTTACGGCATCATCGGCGTGAAGGTTTGGGTTTACAAGGGTGATACCTTGGGCCGCAATGACCTGCCCGCCGTAGAGACTCCCCGTCCTGAAGACGAGCGTCGTCCACGTGGCCCCCGCCGCGATGGTCGCCGTGACGGCGCAGGCCGTGGTGCCCGCCGCCCCACAGGCGGTAACGCAGCTCCTGTAGACGGCAGCGACAAGCCTGCTGGCGCTGGTGCTGACTCCGTTAAGCGCGTTCGCAAGACTGACGCGCCCGCTACAGCAGCGGACGGTAAAGGAGAATAAACATGCTGCAACCTGCACGCCGTAAGTTCCGTAAGGAACACAAAGGCCGCAACACCGGTATCGCTACCCGTGGCAACGCTGTTGCTTTCGGCGATTTCGGTCTGAAGTCTACCGACCGTGGTCGTCTGACAGCTCGTCAGATCGAAGCCGCACGTCGCGCGATTTCTCGTCACGTTAAGCGTGGCGGCCGTATCTGGATTCGTGTGTTCCCTGACAAACCTATTTCCACTAAGCCTGCTGAAGTGCGTATGGGTAACGGCAAGGGTAACCCCGAGTACTACGTGGCCGAAATCCAGCCGGGCAAGATCATCTACGAAATCGTGGGTGTTCCTGAAGAGCTGGCACGCCAAGCGTTCCGTCTGGCCGCTGCAAAGCTGCCTCTGCGTACGACATTCGTGTCGCGTCACATTGGTGAATAAGGAGAATCAACATGACTAAAGCTGCTGAACTCCGCCAAAAAGACGTCGCCGCTGTGGAAGCTGAAGTGAAGTCCTTGCAAAAGGCCCACTTCGGTCTGCGTATGCAAAAGGCCACGCAACAACTGGGCAACACTGCGACATTGAAGGCTACCCGCCGCGATATCGCTCGTGCCAAGACCATCCTTGCTGAAAAGCAAGCCGCCAAGTAAGGAGCCGACATGACGGAAGCTAAAACATCCCTCAAGCGCACCTTGATTGGCAAGGTGGTCAGCGATAAGCGCGAAAAGACTGTGACTGTGCTGGTGGAGCGTCGCGTGATGCACCCCATCTACGGCAAGATCATGATCAAGTCGAGCAAGTACCATGCACACGACGAGCAAGGTGAATTCAAGATGGGTGACACCATCGAAATCACCGAGAGCCGTCCTCTGTCCAAGACCAAGAACTGGGTTGCTACCCGCTTGGTGCAAAAGGCTGGCCTGCTCTAAGCGTTCAACCGCTTTGACTGCATAGTCTTAAAAAGCGACCCACAATGTGGGTCGCTTTTTTGTTTTCAGCTTGGGCGTATCGTGTGCCCATTCAGTGAACACCCAAGTGAAGCGATTCAAACCACATTGGAGGACACTCATGATTAAAGTTGGAGATGCACTGCCCGCAGTGAAGTTGATGGAATACGTGGAAGTGGAAGGCAATGGCTGCAGCATTGGCCCCAACCCCGTAGAGTTGCCTGCTGCGTTGGCCGGCAAAACCATCGCGTTGTTTGCCGTGCCTGGTGCATTTACCCCTACTTGCTCGGTCAGCCACTTGCCTGGCTATATCCAGCAAGCGGATGCGTTCAAGGCCGCGGGCGTGGATGAAATCTGGTGTGTTGCTGTGAATGACGCTTTCGTCATGGGCGCTTGGGGCCGTGACCAAAAGGCCGGTGGCAAGGTGCGCATGATTGCGGACGGCGATGCCGCGCTGGCCAAGGCTTTGGGCCTGACGCTGGATCTGAATGGCAAGGGCTTGGGCCTGCGCAGCAATCGCTACTCCATGCTGATCAAGAATGGCAAGGTCGCGACGTTGAACGTGGAAGGTCCCGGAAAGTTCGAAGTCTCGGACGCTGCAACATTGCTGGCGCAAGCCAAGGCCTAAGCACAGGGCGCTTCGCATCAAAAAAGCGCTGCTACGGCAGCGCTTTTTTGTGGGGCCGTCACATGCTCAATAAATGTCAGCCTTGAGGTAATGCGCCCCGGGAATGGGGTTGTGGTAGTAGGGCTCTATGCTCTCAAACCCCAGGTCAGTGTAGAGGTTGCGCGCGGCTTCCATGTCATCCAGCGTGTCTAGCAATACGCAGGCATAGCCCGTTTGGCGTGCCGCATCAAGGATGGCTTCAGTCAGTTGGCGGCCCAGGCCAAAGCCGCGAAAAGCGCGGCGCACGTATAGGCGCTTCATTTCAGCGGCATTGGGAATGTCTGCGCTATCTAGGGGCCGCAGGGCGCAACAGCCAGCCAGCGCGCCGTCCACATAGGCCAGCAGCAAGGCGCCGCGGGGGGCTGCGTAGTCACCGGGCAGCTGGGCCAGTTCGGTGTCAAAGTTTTGGAAGGCCAGATCCACGCCCAAGCTGTCTGCATATTCGCGAAACAGTTGGGCGGCGGTGGCCATGTCTTGGGCGGAGGTGGCGAGGTCAATCGCCACGCAATGCGGATCCACAGTCAAAACAGGTGTGCTCAAGCAAAGACAAACAAGCGTTCAGTGTAGCCACACAAGCGCAGCAGGGGCATAGGGTTAGAACGATGTTGCCCGTGTCCATACCCAGTACGCCATAACGGCACATGCCGCAGCAAAGAATGCGGCAGGCAGCACGGCACCCCAGCCATCGCGGCTGGCTGGCAGGTCTTGGGGTTGATCGGGTTTGTTGCCGTGCAGCATGGCGGGCACCAGTTTTTCACGTCGAAACGCGCTGTAGCCAATGATGGCGACGAGGTGCAGCCCGACGATGGCATACACCAGCCATTGCCCCCAGCCTTTGTGCCAGGTGGTGGCCCAGCCGATGGTGTCGCCCGACACAAAGCGCACCAGTGATCCGGCAAACGCGATTTCATCATCACTCACCAGCCCGGTGCCCACTTGCGCGGCCAAGATCAGCAACATGGCGATGACGGACAGCGCGCCCAATGGGTTGTGGCCGGCTTTGTCTGCCGCGGAGCCTTGGCCCCGCAGGTAACGCACCAAGCGGGCAGGGCTGGGAATGAAGGTGCTAAAACGCGACCAGTAGCCGCCCGCAAAGCCCCACAGCACGCGAAACAGTAGCAGCGCCAGCACCACATGCCCTAGGCGCAGATGCCACTCCATGGCGTTGCCGCCCATCTTGGCGGTCACCACCAAAGCGATGGTGCTGGCTGCCAGCAGCCAGTGGAAAAGACGGGTCGGCAGATCCCAGATGCGCAGGCGATGGGTAGGGGTGGTGCTCATGGGGTGAATGTACGTACAAGAGTTGGTGGGTTGCTGCGGTGCATCAAAAAATGGGTGATCGCTTGGGGAACCGGGTCCGCACAGCGATACTCCCTACTGTCAGTGCGACTATTTAGGTCAGTTTTATAGCAAGAAAGGAAGTTCCCCATGCGTTTGAAAAACCTCGCTACCGCTGTCTTGGCGGTGTCCGCCGCTTTGGCTGGTGTGTCGGCTTCGGCGGATACGTTGAAGTTTGGCAAATCGGAAGATGCCATCAAGTACCGCCAGAACGCGCTGTTCGTCATGAGCCAGCACTTTGGCACGCTGGGCGCGATGGCCAATGGCCGTGCAGAATTTAACGCCGACCTGGCCAAGCAAAATGGCGCCGTGCTGGAAACCATTGCTGCACTGCCTTGGCAAGCATTTGGTACAGGCACGGAAGGTGGCAAGACCAAGCCAGAAGCCTGGTCGGAAAAGGCAAAATTTGACGAACATGCAAACAAGTTCGTGGCAGAAGCCGGTAAGTTGGCGGCTGCAGCCAAGACTGGTGACCTGGCGCAGCTGAAGGCCGCCTTTGGCCCCGCCGCGCAAACTTGCAAGGCGTGCCACGACGCCTTCCGCAACCGTTAAGCGTTGCCAACCTCATTGGCTGTATAAAAAGAGAGCTATCAGCGCTTGATTCTGAATGGTTTCCAGTGATTAACACATGGAAATCATTGCAGAGTCAGCACATGAAGCTCTCTTTTTTGGTGGCGATGCGGTGTCAGTGACGACTCAGGCCTCTGCCAGCAGTTTTTCAATCAGCTGGTGCAGCTCATCAAAATTGGGCGCGCCCACATAGGTTTTTACGATCTCGCCACGCTTATTCACGATGTAGGTGGTGGGTGTCAGCTTTACATCGCCCCAGGCCTTGGCAATGTTGCCGGTGTTGTCCAGCGCCACGTTGAATGGCAGCTGGCGCGACTGGGCAAAGTTCACCACGTAGTTGGGTGGGTCGTAGCTCATGGCCACGGCCAGCGTGTCGTAGCCCTTGTCTTTGTATTTGTTGTGGGTGGCAATGATTTCGGGCATTTCCGCCACGCAGGTGACGCAGCTGGTTGCCCAGAAATTCACCAGGGTGACTTTGCCGTGCAGATCCTGGGTGCTTTTGCTGGAGCCGTCGAGCAGCACAAAATGGGACGACGGTGCCGCCTGTGCGCCCTCGCCCAGGTAGACATAGGCACCTAAGCCTGCGAATGCTGCAAGCGCAACGCCTGCCACGATGTGTTTGATTGCCATAGCCTGCTATTTTGCCAAGTTGCGAAGCACAGCGCTGGACAAAGCCCGCGCAATGGGTAGTTCTGTCAGAGTGGGTGGATCGGTAAAAGTTCGCTATCCAGTTTGGCGCAGCGCTGCCGATAATGCAGCTATGAGCAAGATGCAAACCCTGATGCAACCTATGGTGCGATACGCCGTGGCCACCGCCGCTGCGTTGGTGTTGGCCGCATGCGGCAGCAAAGAGCCAGAGATGCCATGGCAATCCGTGTCATGGGATGAGGCCGGGCTGGAAATGCGTTTTCCCTGTGCCCCAGAGTTTGCACGTACACCGGTCGATTTCGGCATGGAGATCGGCAGCGTCCCTGTCAGCATGATGGGTTGTGACGCGGTGGACTCCACGTTCGCCATGTCGCAGTGGCTGCTGGATGATGCCGCGCAGGCCGATGACGCGCTGGCCTTCTGGGAAGTGGCCGTGCTCTCGCAGTTTGACGCCGTCGATGGTGATGACTCCAAGAGCGGCGCGCAGTTTGTGCCCGCTGGCGCGATGGATTTGCCCCGATCCATTCGTGCCACGGTCGAGGGCGTAGGCCGCGCGGGCTGGACGGTCACCACCCACGGGGTCTGGTTTGCCCGCAAGGAAGGTGACAAAGCGCGCATCTACCACGCGGTGGTATATGCCCCCAAGGCCTACCACCAGACGGCCAACACCTTCTTCAACAGCATTACCTTGAAATAAGTCTGGCAGCCGGTTTGGCTGACTGCCATACAGGCTTATGCCGACGGCCTGGCACGCGCTGGCGCGCCATAATGGGGATGGAAAAAGAAGCCCATGACCACGACAGCGAACCACATTTTGTTGATTGCCCACGCGCCCTTGGCGCACGCGCTGCGTGAATGCGCATTGCATGTTTTTGCAGACTGTGGCGATGACGTCAGTGTGCTGGATGTCCCCCCGCATGAAAGCCCCGAAGCCACTTTGGCTGCGGCGCAGACTTTGCTGGCGCAAAGCGGCGCGGCACGCACCTTGGTGCTGGCCGATGTGTTTGGTGCCACGCCCAGCAATGTGGCCCACCGGCTGGTGGAAGGCACGCCCGCCCGCTTGCTGGTAGGCGTGAATTTGCCCATGCTGCTGCGTGCCATTTGCTACCGGCATGAGTCGCTGGAGCAGCAAGCGGCACGCGCCTTGGTAGGTGGGCAGCAAGGCATCTTGCAAGTCGGTGGTGGTGGCGCACCCCAAAACCAGAATTCCCGGAAAGAACATGGTCAAGACAGAGATCACCATCAGCAATAAATTGGGCTTGCACGCCCGTGCTTCGGCCAAGCTGACCAAGCTGGCGGGCAGTTTTCCGTGCGATGTATTCATGAGCAAGGGCGAGCGCCGCATCAATGCCAAAAGCATCATGGGCGTGATGATGCTGGCTGCAGGCATGGGCTCAGTGGTGGAGCTGGAAACCGATGGCCCCCAGGAGCAAGAAGCGCTGGATGCGCTGGTGGCTTTGATTAACGACAAATTTGGCGAAGGCCAGTAAGACTGGGCTGGAGCGTGTCGCAGCCGCGCAGCGGATGGGCTGCAAAGAGATACCTCACTTTGCGCGGCGTAGCGCACAGTTGAAAAGGATCAGTGCATGACATTTGCCATCCATGGGTTGGCGGTTTCGCGGGGCATTGCCATTGGGCGTGCAGTGGTGGTGGCTTCCAGCCGTGTGGAAGTGCGCCACTATTTCATCGAATCCTCGCAAATCGAAGCAGAAATTGCGCGGGTGCGCACCGCACGCAATGCGGTGGTCGATGAGTTGCAGCGGCTGGTGAGTGATCTGCCCGGCGATGTGCCTGGCGAGCTGGCCGCGCTGCTGGAAGTACACCTGCTGTTGCTGCAAGACGAAGTGCTGGCAGCGGGCGTGCGGCACTGGATTTCTGAGCGCTTGTACAACGCGGAATGGGCGTTGATGACGCAGCTGGAGCAGATCTCGCGCCAGTTCGACGAAATGGAAGACCCCTACCTGCGCGAGCGCAAGGCCGATCTGGAGCAGGTGGCGGACCGCATCTTGCGCTACATGCGTGGCGTGGCAGCCTGCCCGGTAGCGCAGCCACCTGCGCCTGCTGCCGATGGGGTGCAACCCGTGCTGGATGGCATGGCCGATGCACCGCTGGTGCTGGTGGCGCAAGACCTGTCACCGGCCGATATGCTGCAGTTCAGACGCAGTGTGTTTGCCGGTTTTGTGACGGCGGTGGGCGGTAAAACCAGCCACACCGCGATTGTTGCGCGCAGCATGGACATTCCTGCTGTGGTGGGTGCGCGGGCGGCCAGCCAGCTCATTCGCCAGGATGACTGGATCATCATTGACGGTAATGCCGGCATTGTGCTGGTCGATCCCTCGCCCATCATCTTGGAGGAATACCGCTTCCGCCAACGGCAAGATGTGCTGGAGCGTGAGCGCTTGGCGCGTTTGCGCCATACCCCTTCGGTGACGTTGGATGGTCAGAAGGTGGAGCTGCTGGCCAATATTGAGCAGCCGGATGATGCCGCCGCTGCCGTACGCGCGGGTGCGGTGGGTGTGGGTTTGTTCCGCAGCGAATTTCTGTTCATGGGGCGTGAAGGCAAGCTGCCCGGTGAGGAGGAGCAATTCGAAGCCTACAAGGCGGCGGTGGATGGCATGCAGGGCTTGCCCGTCACCATTCGCACCATCGACGTAGGGGCCGACAAACCCCTGGATAAGGGGTTTAAAGAGACTTCGCTCAACCCCGCGCTGGGGTTGCGCGCCATTCGCTGGAGCCTGGCGGAGCCGGCCATGTTCCGTACCCAGTTGCGTGCGATTTTGCGGGCCGCTGCTTTTGGGCAGGTGCACCTGCTGTTTCCGATGGTGTCGCACCAGCACGAGGTGCACAGCATCGTGGCGCAAGTCAAGCTGGCGCAGGCCGAGCTGGATGCGCGCGGTGCGGCCTACGGGGTGGTGCAGCTGGGGGCGATGATTGAAATCCCTGCCGCCGCCATCATGGTGCGCAGCTTGCTGCAGCACTTTGACTTTGTGTCGATTGGCACCAACGATTTGATCCAGTACACGCTGGCAATTGACCGGGCGGATGAGGCGGTGGCCCATCTGTACGACCCGTTGCACCCGGCCGTGCTGGGCTTGGTGGCGCAAGTCATTCAAACCGCCAACGACATGGGCAAGCAGGTGTCCGTATGCGGTGAAATGGCGGGCGACACCAGCATGACGCGCTTGCTGCTGGGACTGGGGCTGCGCAGCTTTTCCATGCACCCGGCGCAGATTTTGAGTGTGAAACAAGAGGTGCTGCGCGCCGATACGCGCAAGCTGCAGCCGTGGGCGCAAGCCGTGCTGCAGTCGGAGGCCCCCGCAGAGTTGCTGGCGGCAGCGAGTTGACCGCTCGTCGGGAAAAGCCTTGGTGGCGAAGAAAATATTTGCGATTAATTCTCATTCAGTGCTAAGATTCGCAGCACTGAGTCCCAAAGACTTGCTCTGGTGGGGGAACTCCAAGGGACTGCAGTGGTTTTAGTTTCATCGTGGGGCGACAAGCAGGCCTGTAAAGCTTGTAAATCGTTTTTTTGCCAGCCAGCGGTTTCGCCCGGTTAGCCACGCATCTTTTCTGTGATGAAGCATGGATGTATAGAAAATGTGAGCTGCTAGCGCTTGAATTGCAAGCACTTCAATATCAAAGTGCTATGAAGCCAAGGTTTTACCAGCGCCAGCAGCTATAAAAAAAGCAACCCGAGGGTTGCTTTTTTTTTGCCCGCCACCTTGCGGTGGTGCCGGCTTTATACGCCGGCAGCGTGCGCCTGCTGGTCGGCGTGGTAGCTGGAACGCACCATGGCGCCTACGGCAGCGTGGCTGAAGCCCATCTTGTAGGCTTCTTCCTCGAACATCTTGAAGGTGTCGGGGTGCACATAACGGCGCACGGGCAGGTGGCTGTTGGTGGGTGCGAGGTACTGGCCAATGGTCAGCATCTCGATATCGTGGGCACGCATGTCGCGCATGACTTGAAGAATTTCTTCATCGGTCTCGCCCAGGCCGACCATCAGGCCGCTCTTGGTGGGCACATTGGGGTGCAGCGCCTTGAACTTCTTGAGCAGGTTCAGCGAGAACTGGTAGTCCGATCCGGGACGGGCTTCCTTGTACAGGCGTGGGATGGTTTCCAGGTTGTGGTTCATCACATCGGGTGGCGCGGCCTTCAAAATTTCCAGCGCGCGGTCATCGCGGCCGCGGAAGTCAGGCACCAGGATTTCGATCTGGGTAGAAGGCGAGAGTTCGCGGGTCTGGCGAATGCACTCCACAAAGTGGCCCGAGCCACCATCGCGCAGGTCATCGCGGTCCACGCTGGTGATCACCACATACTTCAGGCGCAGGCGGGCAATGGTTTCGGCCAGCTTGCGGGGCTCGTCCACGTCCAGCGGGTCAGGGCGGCCGTGGCCCACATCGCAAAACGGGCAGCGGCGCGTGCACTTGTCGCCCATGATCATGAAGGTGGCCGTCCCCTTGCCGAAGCATTCGCCAATGTTGGGGCAACTGGCTTCTTCGCACACGGTGTGCAGCTTTTGCTCGCGCAGAATGTCTTTGATCTCGTAAAAGCGCGTGGTGGGGCTGCCTGCTTTGACGCGGATCCACTCGGGCTTTTTGAGCACTTCGGCCTGTTCCACTTTCACGGGGATGCGGGCCAGTTTGGCGGCCGCTTTTTGCTTGGCCAGCGGGTTGTAGTTTTCGGCGGACTGCGCTTCGCGCACGACTTCGTTGCTGCTCATGGTGTTGTGTCTCAGGGCGCGAGGCGGGTGATCAGCTGGTTGCCAAACACTTGGGCCGCTTCGTTCCAGGTTGTCTGGACGCCGATTGTAGAAAGATCAACGGTAGCCATTCCGGCATAACCGCATGGGTTGATGCGGTGATAGGGGCTCAGGTCCATGTCCACATTCAGGGCCACGCCGTGGTAGCTGCAGTGACGGCTCACTTTGATGCCTAGCGCGGCAATCTTGCCCAGTCCGGTGAAGTCAGGCTGTGGGGCTGTGCTGCCCGGTTCACGCCGCTGCGGGCGCTGCTCCAGCATGGCGTGGCTGCGCGGATCGTCCAGACGCACATAAATGCCGGGCGCGCCCGCCACGCGGTGGCCGGTGACGCCGTAGTACGCCAGCGTGCGAATGACGGCTTCTTCCAGACGGTAGACGTATTCTTTGACGAAATAACCTAAGCGCTGCAAATCCAGCAATGGGTAGGCCACCACCTGACCGGGGCCGTGGTAGGTCACTTGCCCACCGCGGTTGGTGGCCACCACAGGAATATCGCCTGCCACCAAGACGTGCTCAGGTTTGCCTGCCATGCCTTGGGTGAAGGTGGGGGGGTGTTCGCACAGCCACAGCGCATCTGCCGTGGTGGCATCGCGGCTTGCGGTGAAGGCCTGCATGGCGGTGTTGCAAGCCGCGTAGTCGACGCTGCCCAGTAGGCGAACATCCAGCGCAGGAAGGTTGATGTCGCTCAAAGAACCACCTTGACCATGGGGTGGCTGGTCAAGGCGCGGTACAGGTTGTCGAGCTGCTCGCGGCTGGTGGCGGTGACGGTGATCGTCACACCCAGATACTTGCCGGTGCTGCTGGGGCGCAGTTCCACAGTGGTGGCGTCAAAGAAGGGGTCAAATTCTTTGACGACCTTGGTGATGTTGTGCACCAGATCCTCCGCATGCAGCCCCATGACTTTGATGGGGAACAGGCTGGGGTACTCAATCAGCGAGTCCTTGCGGGGATCGGTGCTAGCGGATGTATCAGACATGGCGATGATGAAGTTAAAAGCAAAGGTTTTTGCTTGGAGTAAGAGCCATTGTGCGCTATGGTTGCGCCGCTGGTCGTAGGACTGGTGGAGCTGCTGAGTAATGCGTAAAAAACCGCGCGTGCAAGCGTACAAACCCGCGTCTTGTGGGGGGCTTCAGACACCTGAATGCAGGATTGTCCGTGAAAACCCCCAAAGGATGTCAGAGGTCGTCGGTGCAAAACGGGTTTCTACGTATAATCAGAGGCTTTGTAAAAATTCCGATTTGAGTTTTGGCTCGCTGAACACATGAACCATCAAGCCCCTGAATCGGAATTTGAGGACGAAGAGCCGCAAATCAAGCCCCTGACGCCTGAAGAGGCAGAAGCGTGGCGCAAACGGCAGCCCAAGATGTCCATGTGGCGCATTTTGGTGGTGCAGGTGCTTATGGGTGCCGTGGTTGCGCTGGTGGCGTGGTGGATTGTGGGTCGTGCAGCCGGATGGTCAGCCGCTTATGGTGCGCTGGTCATTGTGGTGCCTGCAGCATTGTTCGCCCGAGGTGTGGCGCGCAACAGCGGCAGTGCGGCAAATGCGCCGGGTGCGATCGCAAGGCTTTTTGCCTGGGAATTTGTCAAGTTAGTGCTCTGCATTGCCATGCTGGCTGCGGCGCCCTTCTTGGTGCCAAACCTGCACTGGCTGGCGTTGCTGGCGGGAATGGTCGTAACAATGAAAACGTACTGGTTGGTTCTGATTACAGGGCGAGCCAGTGTCCGAAAAACCGATTGAATTGAGAGAAGAGTTCACCGATGGCAGCCGACGCGCACGCTCCAACCGCAAGTGAATACATTGTTCACCACTTGCAGCACCTGCAAAATATCAAGCAGAACTCCATCATCGACTTTTCGGTGGTGAACATCGACTCCGTTGTGGTCAGTTTTATCTGCGGTGCGATCGGCCTGTTTGTACTGTGGCTGGCCGCACGCAAAGCAACTTCTGGTGTTCCAGGTCGCTTCCAAGCAGCGGTTGAAATGCTGGTTGAAATGGTGGACAACCAGGCTAAGGCCAATATTCATAACGCTGAATCGCGCAAGTTCATCGCTCCTTTGGCGCTGACTGTGTTCGTCTGGATTTTCCTGATGAATGCCATGGACTTGCTGCCTGTGGATTTGTTGCCTGTACTGTGGCAAACCGCACAAGGTGACTCGCACGCTTACCTGCGTGTAGTGCCTACCGCTGACTTGTCGACCACTCTGGGTCTGTCAACAGGTGTGCTGCTGCTGTGCTTCTTCTATAGCTTGAAGATCAAGGGCGCAGGCGGCTGGGCTCACGAACTGGTGACTGCACCATTCGGTACTTCTAAGAATCCTATCTTCGCCCTGATTTTGGGCGTGGTGAATCTGCTGATGCAGATCATTGAATATGTTGCCAAGACGGTTTCGCACGGTATGCGACTGTTCGGCAATATGTACGCTGGTGAGTTGGTGTTCTGCCTGATTGCCCTGATGGGTGGTGCGGCTGCCATGTCTCTCTCTGGTGTGTTGCTCCCCGTGGGGCACATCATTGCAGGCTCTATCTGGGCGATCTTCCACATTCTGATCATTACCCTGCAGGCCTTCATTTTCATGATGCTGACGCTGATTTACCTCGGCCAGGCGCATGAAGCCCACTGACCTTTCCCTTTCAACTTCAACTTTCCTTTAATCCCTAGGAGTCATCATGGAAAACATTCTCGGTCTCGTCGCTCTGGCTTGTGGTCTGATCGTTGGTTTGGGCGCTATCGGCGCTTCGATCGGTATCGCACTGATGGGCGGTAAGTTCCTGGAATCCTCGGCTCGTCAGCCTGAGCTGATCAACGAACTGCAAACCAAGATGTTCATCTTGGCTGGTCTGATCGACGCTGCTTTCCTGATCGGTGTTGCTATCGCCCTGCTGTTCGCTTTCGCCAACCCCTTCGTCCTGGCCTAAGCTCCGATCAACGCCCTAGAAAGAAAGGTGTTGCCGTGAGTATCAACGCGACCCTGTTCGTTCAGTGCATCGTTTTCTTGATCCTGGTGCTGTTCACGATGAAGTTCGTGTGGCCCCCGATCGCGAAAGCGTTGGACGAGCGAGCCCAGAAAATCGCCGATGGCCTCGCTGCTGCTGATAAGGCCAAGACCGAGCTGAGCGCTGCTAACAAGCGCGTCGAGCAGGAATTGAGCCAGACTCGCAACGAGACAGCATCGCGGCTTGCGGACGCCGATCGCCGCGCCCAGGCCATCGTTGAAGAAGCCAAGGCCCGCGCGACAGAAGAAGGCAACAAGATTGTTGCTGCTGCCCGCGCCGAAGCTGAACAGCAAGCCATTGCTGCCCGTGAAGCCCTGCGCGAGCAAGTGGCTGCATTGGCTGTAAAGGGCGCTGAGCAAATCCTCCGCAAGGAAGTGAATGCCGGCGTTCATGCTGATCTGCTGAACCGCCTGAAGACAGAGCTGTAAGGAAAGCAAAAATGGCAGAACTCGCCACCATTGCCCGCCCTTATGCTGAAGCTTTGTTCAAAGCCAGCTCCCATGGAGCTGATTTGAATAGCACTGTCGCTTGGGTGGAGGAACTGGCGGCGATTGCCGCTGATCCGCAATTGCGTCAACTGGCCGATAGTCCCAAGGTGACAGTCGAGCAAGTGCTCGATGTCATCACTGGCGTGGCCCGTTCGGCTTTGCCCGATGCCGCTCGCAATTTCCTGCGCGTCATCATTGAAAACGGTCGTCTGGACGCGCTGCCTGAAGTGGCTGTGCAGTTCCGCGGCATCGTGAACCGCCTCAATGGCTCGTCCGACGCTATCGTTTACAGCGCTTTCCCTGTAGAGGAAGCTGCTCTGAACGACATCAGCGCTGCGCTGCAAAAGCGCTTCGGTCGCAAGCTGAACCTGTCCGTCAAGATCGAAGAGTCTTTGATTGGTGGTGTTCGCGTGGTGGTGGGCGACGAGGTGCTGGACACCTCCGTTAAGGCTCGTCTGGAACAAATGAAAGCGGCCCTCACTGCGTAAGCGGGTTGAGGTCTCGGCTAACCAAAAGAAAGAAGGAAAGAGTCATGCAACTCAATCCCGCAGAAATTTCTGAACTGATTAAGAGCCGCATCGAAGGGCTGGAAGCTAGCGCCGATATCCGTAATCAAGGCACCGTGGTGTCTGTGACTGACGGTATCGTTCGCGTGCACGGCCTGTCGGACGTGATGCAAGGCGAAATGTTGGAATTCCCCGCTTCGGCAGATGGCCAGCCCTCGTATGGCTTGGCACTGAACCTGGAGCGTGATTCCGTTGGTGCAGTGATTTTGGGTGAGTACACCCACATCGCTGAAGGTGACACTGTCAAGTGCACCGGTCGTATCTTGGAAGTTCCCGTGGGCCCCGAACTGGTCGGCCGTGTGGTGAACGCGTTGGGCCATCCTATCGACGGCAAGGGTCCTATCAACGCCAAGATGACCGACGTGATCGAAAAGGTTGCGCCTGGTGTGATCGCACGTCAATCCGTGGATCAACCTTTGCAAACCGGTATCAAGTCCATCGACTCCATGGTTCCCGTGGGCCGTGGTCAGCGCGAGCTGATCATCGGTGACCGCCAGACTGGTAAGACCGCTGTTGCGATCGACGCCATCATCAACCAAAAGGGTCAAGGCGTAACTTGTATCTACGTGGCTATTGGTCAGAAGGCTTCTTCGGTCAAGAACGTAGTGCGCGCTTTGGAACAAGCTGGTGCGATGGAGTACACCATTGTGGTGGCTGCGACCGCTTCGGAATCTGCGGCGATGCAGTACGTGTCGGCCTACTCGGGTTGCACGATGGGTGAGTACTTCCGCGACCGCGGTGAAGATGCGCTGATCGTGTATGACGACCTGTCCAAGCAAGCGGTGGCTTACCGTCAAGTATCGTTGCTGTTGCGCCGTCCTCCAGGACGTGAAGCGTTCCCTGGCGACGTGTTCTATCTCCACAGCCGCCTGTTGGAGCGTGCTGCACGTGTGAATGCTGACTATGTGGAAGCTTTCACCAAGGGTGAAGTCAAGGGCAAGACTGGTTCGCTGACTGCGCTGCCTATCATCGAAACTCAAGCTGGCGACGTGTCCGCTTTCGTTCCTACGAACGTGATTTCGATTACCGACGGCCAGATCTTCTTGGAAACCAACCTGTTCAACGCCGGTATTCGTCCTGCGATCAACGCCGGTATCTCGGTGTCTCGCGTGGGTGGTGCAGCGCAGACCAAGGTGGTGAAGGGCCTTTCCGGCGGTATCCGTACTGACTTGGCGCAGTACCGTGAACTGGCTGCTTTTGCCCAGTTCGCTTCCGATCTGGACGATGCAACCCGCAAGCAACTGGATCGTGGTGCACGCGTGACTGAATTGCTCAAGCAAGCGCAGTACTCGCCTTTGAGCACTGCACTGATGGCTGCTTCGCTGTTCGCAGTGAACAAGGGCTTCATGGACGACATCGAAGTCAAGCAAGTACTGGCTTTCGAAGCTGGCCTGCATCAGTTCCTGAAGACCAGCCACGGTGCCCTGCTGGACCGCCTGAACGCTAACCGTGCCTTTGACAAGGCCGGTACAGACGAGGCTGAATTGACCGCTGCCGTAGCTGCGTTCAAGAAGTCGTTCGTTTAATTCGGACGAGGAGCCATCATGGCAGCAGGCAAGGAAATACGCGGCAAGATCAAATCGGTGGAAAACACCAAGAAGATCACTAAAGCCATGGAAATGGTGGCTGCATCCAAAATGCGCAAGGCGCAGGACCGGATGCTGGCTGCTCGTCCATACAGCGAAAAAGTCCGCAACATTGCAGCCCATCTTGGCGAAGCCAACCCCGAGTACCAGCATCCCTTCATGAAAGTGAATGCGGATGCTAAGAAAGCCGGCGTCATTGTAGTGACGACCGACAAGGGGTTGTGCGGCGGCATGAACACCAACGTGTTGCGTATCGTGACCAACAAGTTGCGTGAACTGCAAGATGCAGGCGTTTCGGCTGAGACCGTGGCCGTTGGCAGCAAGGGACTGGCGTTCCTGAACCGTATTGGTGCCAAGGTGGTCTCTCAAGCCACAGCACTGGGCGATCAGCCCCACCTCGACAAGCTCATCGGGCCGGTCAAGGTGCTGTTGGACCAATACGCTGAAGGCAAGTTGAACGCGGTGTACCTCTCGTACACCAAGTTCATCAACACCATGAAGCAAGAGTCGGTGGTGGAGCAGTTGCTTCCATTGTCGAACGAGCAAATGCAAGCCGAAAAGACGGGTGCATCGTGGGAATACATCTACGAACCTGACGCACAGAGCGTGATCGACGATCTGCTAGTGCGCTACGTAGAGTCTCTCGTGTACCAAGCGGTTGCGGAAAATATGGCGTCCGAGCAATCGGCGCGCATGGTGGCCATGAAGGCCGCTACCGACAACGCGGGCAACGTCATCAGCGAGTTGAAGCTGGTCTACAACAAGACGCGTCAAGCAGCGATTACGACAGAGTTGTCGGAAATCGTGGCCGGCGCTGCCGCTGTGTAATCGGCTTTAACAGATATACAGATTGGAGCAAAGAATGGCTCAAGTACAAGGCAAGATTGTTCAATGTATCGGCGCTGTGGTGGACGTTGAGTTCCCTCGCGACCAGATGCCCAAGGTGTACGACGCCCTGAAGTTGGAAGGCTCGGCCCTGACTTTGGAAGTTCAGCAGCAGCTGGGTGACGGCATAGTCCGTACCATTGCGCTGGGTTCTTCCGACGGTCTGAAGCGTGGCCTGATGGTGACCAATACAGGCTCCGCCATCACAGTGCCCGTGGGTAAGGCGACGCTGGGTCGTATCATGGACGTGTTGGGTAACCCCATCGACGAACGTGGTCCAGTAGATCAAACCAATACGGCTGCGATCCACCGCAAGGCTCCTGCGTACGACGAACTGTCGCCTTCGCAAGAATTGCTGGAAACCGGTATCAAGGTGATTGACTTGATCTCTCCTTTCGCTAAGGGCGGTAAGGTGGGTCTGTTCGGTGGCGCCGGTGTGGGCAAGACCGTGAACATGATGGAGTTGATCAACAACATCGCCAAGGGCCACGGTGGTCTGTCGGTGTTTGCTGGTGTGGGTGAACGTACCCGCGAAGGTAACGACTTCTATCACGAAATGTCGGACGCCGGCGTGGTGAACCAAGAGTCTTTGAACGACTCCAAGGTTGCCATGGTGTACGGTCAGATGAACGAGCCCCCAGGAAACCGTCTGCGCGTTGCGCTGACCGGCCTGACTATGGCTGAAGCGTTCCGTGACGAAGGCAAGGACGTGTTGTTCTTCGTGGACAACATCTACCGTTACACATTGGCCGGTACCGAAGTGTCCGCGCTGCTGGGTCGTATGCCTTCCGCCGTGGGTTATCAGCCTACGCTGGCCGAAGAAATGGGTCGCCTGCAAGAGCGTATTACTTCGACCAAGGTGGGCTCGATCACTTCCATCCAGGCCGTTTACGTGCCCGCCGATGACTTGACCGACCCTTCGCCAGCCACGACGTTTGCCCACTTGGATTCGACCGTTGTGTTGTCGCGTGACATCGCTTCGTTGGGTATCTATCCTGCTGTGGATCCTTTGGACTCCACCAGCCGTCAGTTGGATCCCCAAGTGGTGGGTGAAGAGCACTACAAGGTAGCCCGCGAAGTGCAGGGCACACTGCAGCGCTACAAGGAACTGCGTGACATCATCGCGATTCTGGGCATGGACGAACTGGCTCCCGAAGACAAGCTGACTGTGGCTCGTGCTCGTAAGATCCAGCGTTTTCTGTCGCAGCCTTTCCACGTGGCCGAAGTGTTTACGGGCGCGCCTGGCAAGTACGTGTCTTTGGCTGAAACCATCCGTGGTTTCAAGATGATCTGCGCTGGTGAGTGCGATCACCTGCCCGAACAGGCTTTCTACATGGTCGGTACCATCGACGAAGCCTTCGAAAAGGCCAAGAAGCTGGCTGCTTAATTTGCAATGAAAACCGGGCGCAAGCCTCGGTTTTTGAAGCAAACAAGCCCAGTCCCACCTTTTCTAGGAGCAAAGATGAACACTATCCATGTTGATGTGGTCAGCGCCGAAGAATCCCTCTTCTCGGGTGCAGCACGTTTTGTTGCGCTGCCCGGTGAAGCAGGCGAGCTGGGTATTTTGCCCAAGCACACTCCGCTGATCTCTCGCATCAAGCCCGGTTCCGTGCGCATCGAATTGCCCGATGGCAGCGAAGAGTTCATCTTCGTGGCCGGTGGCATTTTGGAAGTGCAACCCAACTGCGTGACCGTGCTGTCCGATACCGCGATTCGCGGCAAGGATCTGGACGAGCACAAGGCCCAGCAAGCCAAGGCGGCTGCTGAGCAGGCTTTGAAAAACGCCAGCAATGACGTTGATCTGGCCAAAGCCCAGTCCGAACTGGCTGTGCTGGCTGCCCAAGTGGCAGCGCTGCGCAAGTACAACGGCAAGCGCTGATCGGTTTACCGATAAAAAAAGCCACCTTCGGGTGGCTTTTTTTATGCCTGTTATCAAAATCAAAGCGTGTAACGCCCAGTTTTCAAGGCTTTCAGCTATATAAGTGCTTGAGATGAAGTATTTGCAAGCGCAAGCAGCTCACATTTTCTAAAAACTTATGCCTTATCTCGGTACCTTGGTGGAGTGGAACGATCAACGCGGTTTCGGGTTTGTCCAGGCCGACCAAGGTGGTGATCGGCTATTTGTGCACATCAGCGCATTTCAGCCCCAACCCACGCCCCAGACGAGGCCCTATGTGGGTCAGCGCCTGGAGTTTGCAGTGGGCATGGAGCAGGGGAAAAAGCGCGCCCAGCAAGTGGTATGGCGGCATGGGGTTCGTACCGCCAGTGCGAGAGCCTCGCGGCGTACAGCGGCAACTGCGTCTGCACAGCAGGGCCGCGGTCGCCGCGAAGCGGCACGCTCCTATGCTGCAGCGGGCACTTACTTGTCGATTGCGGCTTTTATTGCCGTGTTCTTGCTGGTGGCGTGGCTGTGGAGTGTTCCGCGCTGGGTGGCTTCGCTGTATGTGGTGATGAGCGCGATCACCTTTTTTGCGTACTGGAAGGACAAAATGGCCGCGAAAGCAGGCCGGTGGCGTACGCCAGAGTCCACGTTGCACAGTTTGGCCTTGCTGGGGGGCTGGCCCGGAGCCATCTTGGCACAGCAGTGGTTGCGCCATAAATGCAGCAAGGCGCAATTTCAATGGGTTTGTGGCGTGACGGTGGTGCTGAATGTGGCCGCTTTTGTGTGGCTGCACTCCCCATGGGGGCGTGACTGGTTGCCTGCGGTGCAGGTCTGAGTGCACGCCGTGCAAAGTTCTTTGCAGTTTCGCTGTCGGCCTCCAATGCAGGCTGCAGCGAGGGCACTGATGCACATTGCGATAGAAGGCGGCGCAGCTGCAATATTGAAAAGAACTTATCGGTCTTTGAAAAAACGCCCTTGCACTACGGGGGCATCGGGCAGTGCGTCTGCAGCGGGTGCGCTGGTTTGCAGGGCATCTCGCGGGAAATGTGCCACTAGCAGTGCAGAGACACGTTGCAGCGTGCGCTCCATGCCATCGGCATAGGCCTGGTGCTGAAAAGATTGCTGCATCTCCTGCACCAAGCCATCCCAGGTGGGCTGTGCAATGGCGCGTGCGGCAGCTCGGTCGGCAATGATTTCGATGGCGTGATCGGCCAGCAGCAGGTAAATCAGCACGCCGTTGTTGTGTTCGGTGTCCCAGGTACGCAGCTTGCCAAACAGGCCTACGGCACGCTCACGGGCACTGGCGCCGCGCCAGATGTAGCTATAAGGCAGCCCGCCTTCCACGCACAGGCGAATTTGCCCGGTATGCAAGGATTCGCTGGCGGTTACGGCACGCTCTAGCCGCAGCAAGACTTCGGGTGGAAAGGTGCTGTGCACCTGGCCTTCACTCCAGCGATGGCGCCACAGGCGGGCGAGTTTTTGCATCAGTGTTGCCATGAACTACCAGCTCCCTGAGGCGCCGCCGCCCCCAAAACTACCACCGCCACCAGTGCTGAAGCCCCCGCCGCCCAAACCGCCACCACGGCCCCCGCCAAAACCGCCGCCGCCAATATAGGGGCCGCCGCCTCCGCCGCCGGAGCTGTTGGCCAGCAAGGTGACCAGCAGTGCCACCACAGCGGCAGCCAAGGCCAGCAAGATGCTGCTTGTCAGCATGAAAGCCAGCAAGCCCGCACCGCCGCCCACGATGAGCGAGCCGATTTTGCTGCCAAAAATACGGCGGATGATGGGGCCCACCACCATCACCCCAAAAAACAGAAAGATGGCTGCGCCCTCAAGGTCTACACCTGCAGATTTTTGGCTGGAGGGGGCTGCGGGTGCGGGCAACGGCTCGCCGGCAATCCGTGCAGCAATCTGGTCAAGGGCGGCCAGAATGCCTGCGGCATAGTCGTTTTGGCGAAAGTGCGGCACCATTTGCTGCTCAATGATGCGTGATGCCGCCAAATCGGGGATGGCACCTTCCAGCGCGCGGGCCACTTCGATGCGCATGCGGCGGTCATCTTTGGCAATCACCAGCAACAGGCCGTCGCCCACGTCTTTGCGGCCAATCTTCCATGTGCTGGCCACGCGGTGCGCATAAGGCGCAATGTCTTCGGGAGCGGTTGTGGGCACCATCAGCACCACCACCTGGGAGCCTGACTTGCTTTCAATGCCGCGCAGACGTGACTCAATGGCCGTGGCTTGCTCGGCACTCAAGGTGCCTGTTTGGTCAATCAGCTGTGCGCTGAGCGCGGGAACCGGCTGTAGCTGCTGCGCGTTGCTCGTATGCCAAGGCAAGCAAATAGCAATAAAGAGAGCTAGTAGCGGCCGCCACATATGCGTTAAAGCCATATTTGATTCCTAAGCAGGAAGGCAGCCCAGCAAGGGCTGCTGGGCTTTACTTGGTGCCAAAGTCCACGGTCGGCGGGCGAGAGATTTCCGCTTCGTTTTGGACGGTGAAGTTGGGTTTGGCCTTGTAGCCAAACACCATGCCGGTCAGGTTGGTAGGAAAACTGCGTGCGAGCACGTTGTATTCCTGTACCGATTGGATGTAGGCGTTGCGGGCCACAGTGATGCGGTTTTCTGTGCCTTCCAGCGTGACGCGCAAGTCGCGGAAAGCTTGGTTGGCTTGCAGCTGAGGGTACTGCTCCGCCACCACCATCAGGCGGGACAGGGCGCTGGAGAGCTCACCTTGCGCTTGCTGAAACTTGTCAAAAGCGGCGGGGTCATTGATGAGCTCTGGTGTGGCCTGGATGGAGGTGGCTTTGGAGCGGGCTTCAATCACCTTGGTCAGTGTTTCCTGCTCAAAATTGGCCTCGCCTTTGACAGATGTCACGATGTTGGGCACCAGATCGGCCCGGCGTTGGTACTGGTTGAGTACTTCGCTCCATTTGGATTTGGTGTCTTCGTCCAAACGCTGGAAATCGTTGTAGCCGCAGCCTGTGAGTGCAGTGGCCATCAGCAAAATCGCAAGCAGGCGCTTCATGGTCTATCCCTTGTCTTGGTAGGAGGTATGGGCCGTATTGTGCGGGCCTGGTAGGGCGGCAATATGTAGGGCAACTGCGTGCAACGCAAGGGCCGTTGCGGTTATCTTTGGTGGCTACATCGTGACAAATACCAAAGGTAGGTGGGTATGGATGACATCGTAAAACAAGCATTGGCCAAATGGCCCAATGTGCCTGACTGCTGGGGCTGGCTGGGACTGGACATGCGTGGCAACTGGTGGCTGCGCGATGCGGACACGCAGGCGAAGGGCATGTTCCCTGCCAGCAAAGGCAGTCGTTTGGAACACGAGAAGCTGCTGGCATTTATAGGGCGCAATTACGAGGCCAATGCCCAAGGTCATTGGTTTTTCCAAAATGGTCCGCAGCGGGTATATGTGGAGCTAGAAAGCGCACCCATGGTGTGGCGTGTGGATGCGGCAGCCTTGGTGATGGCGCACACCGGGCAACCGGTACAGCAGGTGCAGCAATGCGTGATGGATGAGCAGGGCCATGTGTATCTGCAGTGCGATGGCGTGCTGGGTATCGTGCACTCGCAAGACGTGGTACATGCAGCAGATGCCGTGGAAGCGGGTGTCTGGCTGCTGGAGGATGTTCTGGCGGCGGATTTGCCCCGGCGCTTTGGCTTTGTACGTAGCCCACAGCAAGCGCAGGCACGGGTGTGAACCTGTCTGCAAGGGCTGGAGGAAGCTCCTTAAATAAAAAAGGACCCTGAAGGTCCTTTTTTTTATGAGTGCGGGTGACAGCCGTTTACTTGGCGTCGCCTTCCTTGGCTTCGGGCTGTGGCTCAGGGAAGTTAGCGCCCCCCGAGTTCGCCATGAAAGCCACGGCGCGGGAGATTTCCAGGTCGTTGAATTCGCCACCGCCTTGGGGAGCCATGGCGCCCTTGCCTTTCAGTGCCGAGTGCACCAATGCTTCAAAACCTTGGCCCAGACGAGGGCCCCATTCAGCCGCTTCGCCAAACTTGGGGGCACCAGATACGCCAGTTGCGTGGCATGCCGCGCATTGACCTTTGTAGACGTCTTCGCCACCGCGCAGTGGGCGGTCGGCATCGCGAATTTCAATAGAGCCGATCTTTTGGATGCGCTGGGCCTGGGCCAGTTCATGCATGCCAACGCCAGCCCCTGTTTTGGGGGCGGAGCCCACAAAGTTCACCAAGCCGATGATCAAAATCACGGGCAAGATGAAGGCGAGTACAACCGTAATCAGCAGTTGCTTGGAGTTCTTGATGGGGCCTGTGTGGCCTTCTTCGTGGTGCGTGTCGCTCATGGCATCCTCTGGTTATCGGGGGCGGGAAAAACCAACGGCGGATTATATCGAGCGACTATTTTTTGCCCCGCACCACAGTGACCGTTTGGCGCCCACTGTGGTGCAGAGTTGACGCAACTCAACGATTGGTGACTTCTTGCTTGCCAAGGCTAGCTTCTGACCAACCACCACCCAATGCTTTGTACAGGTTGATCTGGTTGATTTGCTGTGCCAAACGCACCTGAACATCTGCTTGTTCGATGGCGAACAGCGAGCGCTGTGCATCCAGCAGATCCAGATAGCTGGCTACACCATTGCGGTAGCGCAGATCAGACAGGTAAAAGCGCTTGCGCTCGGCCTCTGCTTGTGCGGCTTGAGCGCGTGCTTGCTCTGCCAAAGTGGTGCGGCCAGCAAGAGCGTCCGAGACTTCCTTGAAGCCCGTCTGAATGGACTTTTCATACTGGGCAACCGCAATTTCACGCGCCGCTTTGGCAGAAGCCAAATTGGCACTCAAGCGGCCCGCCGTGAAGATGGGCAGGTTGAGCGTCGGCCCTACATTGAATCCCCAGGTGCCCGAGTTGAACAGGTTGGACAGCTCATTGCTGACGCTGCCGTACTGTGCGGTGAGCGAGATGCTGGGGAAAAAGGCGGCACGTGCTGCACCAATGTTGGCATTGGCGGAGATGAGCTGCTGCTCGGCTGCCCGGATGTCTGGTCGGCGTACCAGCAGATCGGAGGGAAGGCCTGCGGGAATATCTGCCATGGGCGCTGCGTTGGCCAGCTTAGCGCCGGTGATGCTGGCCAAAATGTCGGCAGGCACTTGTTGGCCCAGCAATAGCGCCAGTGCGTTTTCATCTAAGGCGCGCTGGCGTTGCTGCTGCGCGAAAGTCGCCAATGCTGACTCTGTCAGCGACTCTGCTTGGCGGTAGTCGAGTTCAGAGGCAAAGCCCGCGTCAAAGCGCAGTTTGGCCAGTTTGATCGACTCTTGGCGTGTCTCCACGGTGCGGCGTGAAATGTCCAGCAGTTCCTCATCGGCAACCAAGGTCAGCCAGCCCTGTGCAACGCTGGTGACCAGCGAGAGTTCGTAAGCCTTGCGGCCTTCATCGGTCGCTAGGTACTGGGCCAAAGCGGCTTCTTTGAGGCTGTTGATGCGCCCGAAGAAATCAATTTCCCAGGCGGAAATGGCTAGCCCTACCGTGAAGGTGTTGCCCAGATCGCCGGTGACTTGGCTGTTGCCACGATTGGCTGAGGCCACACCGCCTACGCTAGGAAAGAGCGCAGAGCGCTGAATCTGGAATTGAGCACGGGCTTGCTCCAAATTCAGCGTGGCAATACGCATGTCACGGTTGTTGGCCAGCGCCAAGTCAATCAGCTGCTGCAGGCGTGGGTCTGTGAAATAGTCACGCCAAACGATGGCTGTGTTTTCGCCAGCGGCAGCCGGTTGGGTGTAAGCGGCAGGGACAGGTGCTGCGGGGCGCTCATAGTTCGGGATTAACGAGCAGCCCGACAAGGCCGCCGCGGCGACCAAGGCAATCAAAGTTAAATGCTTAGGCATGGTGATCCACTCCTGCTGTGCCAGCGGAGGGCGTAGAAGTAGGTGGGGTGGTGCGCTTGTCGCTAAACAGCTTGCGCACCACGACAAAGAAGACGGGTACAAAGAAGACCGCCAGTACGGTGCCAGTAAACATGCCGCCCAGCACACCGGTGCCAATGGCGCGCTGGCTGGCGGAGCTTGCGCCTGTAGCAATCGCCAAAGGTACAACGCCAAGGCCGAACGCCAAGGAGGTCATGATGATGGGGCGGAAACGCAGGTGTGCGGCTTCCAATGCGGCCTCAATGATGCCTTTGCCCTCAGCCTGCAAGTCCTTGGCAAACTCAATGATCAAAATCGCATTCTTGGCCGACAAGCCAATCACGGTGATCAAGCCCACTTGGAAATACACGTCATTGGAGTAACCGCGCATCCAGGTGGCCAGCAGTACGCCGATGACACCCAACGGGACGACCAAAATCACTGCCAGAGGAATCGTCCAGCTTTCGTACAGAGCTGCCAAGCACAGGAAGACCGCCAAGATCGCGAAGCTGTACAAGATCAGGGATTGAGATCCGGCTTGCTTTTCTTCGTAGGACTGACCTGTCCATTCGAAGCCAAAGCCTTCGGGCAATTGCGCAACAATGCGCTCTACTTCTGCCATGGCTTCGCCAGTGCTATAGCCCGCCGCGGGTGCGCCGGAAATCTTCATGGCGGGGTAGCCGTTGTAGCGCACGGTTTGCTGTGCGCCCATGACCCAGTTCACAGTGGCAAAAGCAGACAGTGGCACCGCTTCTCCCAAGTTATTGGGCGCAGTGATCTTGAGCAAATCGTCGGGTTGCATGCGGGATGGCGCATCTGCCTGAACTACCACGCGCTGCAGTCGTCCCCGGTTGGGGAAGTCATTCACATAAGCAGAGCCCATCGCTGTGGATAGCGCGGTATTGATGCTGTCAAAACCGACGCCCAAGGCATTGGCTTTGTCGCGGTCGATGTCGATGCGGATTTGTGGCGCATCTTCCAAACCGTCTGGACGTACCTGCGAAAGAATCGGGCTTTGAGCGGCCATGCCCAAGAAAATATTGCGGGCATTGACGAGGGCGTCGTGTCCCAGGCTGCCCCGATCTTGCAGACGCACCGTAAAGCCTGAAGACACCCCTAGCTCAGGGATGGGAGGGGGGCTGAGCGCAAAAATGAACGCATCGCGCACACCCATCATGGCGCCCATGATGCGTCCGGCAACAGCGTCGGCGTGCTGCTCAGGCGCGCTACGTTCGTTCCAGTCATTCAGGGTGATAAATGCCAGCGCAGCGTTTTGGCCCTGGCCAGAGAAGCTAAAGCCAATCACGCTCACCATGCTGCGGATCTCAGGCTGCTTGAGCGCGAAGCCTTCAACCTGTTTCATGACTTCGACGGTGCGTTCTGCGGTAGCGCCTGCAGGAAGCTGTACGTTCACCAGCACGGTGCCTTGGTCTTCTCCGGGCAGGAAAGAGGTGGGCAAGCGGTTGTACAGCAGCGCGACGGCAGCAATGATGGCCGCATAAATGACCAGATAGCGTGCCGCCTTATTCAGCATGCGACCGACCACACTTTCGTAGCGTTTGGCGCCCTTGGCAAACGTGCGGTTAAACCATGCAAAGAAGCCTTTGCCTTCCAAGTGGTGACCAGCATCTACAGGCTTGAGCAAGGTGCCGCACAGAGCGGGTGTTAGGGACAAGGCCATGAAGGCGGAGAAGCCAATTGAGGCCACCATCACCGTAGCAAACTGGCGGTAAATATTGCCGGTGGAACCGGAGAAGAACGCCAGTGGCACAAACACGGAGATCAGCACCACGGTCACGCCAACGATCGCGCCGGAAATTTGGCCCATCGCTTTGCGCGTGGCCTCCTTCGGGGGAAGACCTTCCTCGCTCATGATGCGCTCAACGTTTTCCACCACGACGATGGCGTCGTCCACAACGATACCAATCACCAGCACCATGCCAAACATGGTCAGCACGTTGATGGAGAAGCCCAAAGCCAGCAAGGTGGCAAATGTACCCAGCAACGCGATTGGAACCACAATCGTGGGGATGATGGTGTAGCGCCAATTCTGCAAGAACAAGAACATCACCAAGAACACCAACGCCACCGCTTCCAGCAGCGTGTGCGCAACCTTGGTAATGGAGATGCTCACGAAGTTAGAGCTGTCGTAAGGGATGGAGTAGCTCAGTCCTTCGGGAAAGTATTTGGACAGTTCTTCCATCTTGGCGCGCACGGCGGTAGCAGCCGCTAATGCATTGCCTGAAGGAGAGAGTTGAACGCCGATACCCGCGGCAGGCTGGCCATTCAAGCGCGCCGTGGTTGCATAGGTTTGACCGCCGATTTCAATCCGTGCAACGTCTTTCAAGCGTACGGCGGCACCGGTGGTATCCGCACGCAGAATGATGTTGCCAAACTCTTCGGGGGTGGAGAGTTGGCCTCGAACGGTCACTGTCGCCGTGATGCCTTGGCCAGCAATGCCGGGCAAGTCACCAATAGCGCCAGATGACACCTGTGCGTTTTGTGCGCGGATTGCTGCAATGACCTGGGCGCTGCCAAGCTGGAAGCCTTCCAGCTTGGCAGGGTCAATCCATACACGCATGGCTTGTTCAGAGCCAAACAACTGGACTTGGCCGATGCCTTCAATACGTTGAATTTCCGGTACTACGTTGCGTGACGCATAGTCACCAATCCGCACCACATCCCAGTCGGGATTGGTGGAGGACAGCAGCGAGAACAGCAAAAAGTTGGACGCAGACTTATCTACTTTGACACCTTGCTGCGTAACAGCGGAAGGCAGGCGAGGCGTAGCGCGCGACAAACGGTTTTGAACGTCCACCTGTGCCATTTCAGGGTCGGTGCCTTGCTCAAAGCTGATGGTGACGGAGCCTGTGCCGTTGGATTGCGCAACGGACTCCATGTAGAGCAAACCTGTCGCACCATTCATTTCTCGCTCAATGACGGACAGAACACTATCTTCCAGTGTCTGCGCGGAAGCGCCGGGATACACCGCACTCACGACAATCGCGGGCGGGGCCACCGGGGGGTATTGGGCAATGGGTAGCTGGGTGATGGAGACGGCTCCGACCACCATGATGAAAAGCGCAACCACCCAAGCGAAGATGGGGCGCTCAATAAAAAATTTGGCCATGTGACAAAGTCCTTATTTACTTGGCTTGGGCGCCTTGTTCGGACGTCGCAGGTGCCGCTGTGGCAGGTTGCGCAGGAGCCGGGGAAGCCACAGCAGGAGTCCATGGCACCGCTTTCACTGGAGTACCCGGTGGCAGCATTTGCAGCTTTTGGAAGCCATCCACCATGACTTGCTCGCCATCCTTCAGGCCTTCTTGGATCACCCAGCGATTGCCACTGGCCATACTGACTTTGACGGGCCGTGTGCTGACTTGGCCTTCTGCGGAGACAACGCGGACGGTGTCTCCTTGTTCCGTGCGTGTCACCGCTTGTTGAGGCACAGTAATGGCATTCGTGGCTTGCGCTTGTTCCATGCGGATACGCACGTACAAGCCTGGCAACAAAAGACCCTTGGGGTTAGGGATCTCTGCGCGCAGCGTCACTTGGCCGGTGTTGGCATCAACTGTGAGGTCGCTAAATAGCAGTTTGCCTGCAGTTCCATATTCAGAGCCGTCATCCAGCACAACGTGTACTTCGGCGGCTTGCTGACCTGCTGATTTCAACTGACCTTCATCCATCGCTTTGCGCAGTTTGAATGCGTCAGTAGCGGATTGCGTGAAATTCACATAGACAGGGTCAATTTGCTGGATTACGGCCAGTGGCGTTGCCTCACCTTGCCCAACCAATGCGCCTTCTGTGACCAAGGCTTGGCCGATGCGACCAGAAATGGGGGCAGTTACCTTGGCATATCCCAAATTGATGTCTGCAGTGCGTACCGCCGCCTTGGCGGCTACTACTTCAGCTTGTGCTTGTTTCTGGGCAGACTCTGCGTTGACAAAGTCTTGTTTGCTAATTGCATTTGCTTCAACCAATGGGCGGAAGCGCTCTAGCTGCGCTGTGGTTTGTACCAGATTCGCCTCTGCGCGCGCCAAGCTAGCACGAGCGCTCTGGGCTGATGCCTCATAAGGTGCTGCATCAATTTGGAACAAAGCTTGGCCTGCTTTGACATCAGAGCCTTCTTTGAACAGTCGTTTCTGCAAAATACCCGCGCTACGTGCCCGTACTTGTGCTATCCGAGAAGCTTCAATTCGACCTGGAAGTTCGGTGATCAAACCAACTTCCCCCGACTTGGCGGTAACAACGCCAACCGGCACTTGCGGAGCGCCGCCCTGCGCCGCTGACGGGGTAGAGGTGGCGTTATCTTTGCCGCACGCCGTCAAGACAAGCGCGCAAGCTATAGCAATAGGAGCGGGGCGAATTAGTCGCGCCCATGCGTTAGCTGGAGCGGTGCTAAAGAAGTTCATGGTTTTCTTTCTGGTGCTCTTAAGAGATTGAACGTAACGCTACATGCGCATACAGAATGCTGGCGTCAGCCATCAGGCCTGCATTTATTCAGAATTTGGATATACATACAATGTTGAATGTATATGGGGCTAATTGTAACGGTGCTATAGATGATGAGGCCTATTTTTTGAGGCCGTGCAAAGGTGGGCTAGATGGCGAGACGAACGAAGGAAGATGCGGAGGCAACACGCAACAAGCTGCTGGATGCTGCTTTGGATGTTTTTTATGAAAAAGGAGTCGCAGGAGCATCTTTGACGGACGTAGCGGTGGCGGCGTCTGTCACGAGGGGTGCGATCTATTGGCACTTCAAAGACAAGATGGATTTATTTGGTGCACTGATGACGCGCTCTGCCTTGCCTTTCGAAGCTGCCCTAGAAACCCCTCTCGATGATCAGCAGGGCGGAGCGTTGCGCCAATTGATGGAAGTGTTGGCGATGGTTTTTCGTCAGGTCGTCCATGACCCGGTGACGCGCAGAGTGTTTGATATCGCGCTGTACAAGGTTGAATATGC
>JAFAGF010000012.1 GCA_023422975.1 Pseudomonadota bacterium | reverse complement strand
GCCAGCAGAAGCAGCCAGGGCCAGCGCCAATAACTAGCGGGGGGCTTTTGGTGCAGAACCACCCAACCCAGCAGGGCAATGACCAGATAGCCGGTGGTGAGCAGCCACAGCCAATAGACATTTGGCGGAAGGCCCGCCGATGTCCATGTCTGGGTTGCAAGCAGCGCAATCAGCAGGGTGGCAACGAGCACCCGGGCTGAGAGAAAAGCCTGCCACAGCCGGCGTGCACTTTGCAGAGGGAGTGTGGTGGCTTGGTGCAAGGCTTGAGTGGTGGGTGTGCTAGCGTGGGCCGAGGTGGCGGTGCTCAGTACTGCAGTAATGGCTGCGGTCTGGGCTGGTGATGGCATCGCTGGCGGGCAGATGCAGGCCGCAGTGGGCACACGTCACCATGTCTTCTGGCTGACGCAAGCGGGGCTTGCTGGCTGGAGGGGGCGCGGCTGCTTTGCGACGGTTGTTGCGCCAAATGCCGATGGCAATGATGACCACCAAGGCAACGAGTAAATATTTCATGACATGCGTCCTAGCATGAACACTTCTAAAACAAAACGTGAGCCGGCATAGGCCAGCAGCAGCAGGGCTGCGCCGGTGTAGATCAGGTGCACGGCATGACGCCCGCGCAGGCCAAACCGTGAACGGCCAATCAGCAATCCAGCAAAGGCAAACCATGCCAGCAAGGAAAACACGGTTTTGTGGTCCCAGTGCCAGGCGCGACCATACAGGGATTCGCCAAACAGCCAGCCAGCTAGCAGCGTGGCCGTCAACAGCGCAAATCCAGCAGTGACAAAGCGAAACGTCAAGCGCTCCAGCATCAACAGCGGCATGCCATTTTCATCGTTGGTGGCGCTGCGCATGCGGCGCTCTGCGCGGGACATCAAGCCGGCATGCACTACGGCTGCGGCACACAGCCCATAGGAAGCAATGCCCAGTGCCAGATGCAAGGGCAGCCATGCCGATGCATGCACGGCCATGGGCTTGCCTGGAAAAATCTGGGACAGCAGCACAGCCAGCGCACCCAGCATGGAAAGCACGCCCACGGCCCGCATCTTGGGGTAGAGCTGTTGCTCAATGGCATACATGGTGAGCATCAGCCATGCGGTCATGGAAAGCGCGGGTGCAAACCCAAAGCGTGCCGGGGCGGCGATCAGCCCTGCGGCGATGGTGAGTAAATGCAAAACCCATGCGGCGCGCATACCCAGGCGGGCATGGTTTTCTGACATGCGCTGCGCACCCAGTGCAGGGACAAGGTAGGCCACGATGGTGGCCAGGGCCAATGCCATGGTCCAGCCCGGCGTGCCAGAGAAAAAATGCGTGGAAGACTCCATGCCTGTAATCATAGCTGTCCGCTTCGGGTGCTGGGAGCGCTGTTGCATGCTGGCCTTGCGTCTTATCAGTGCTTGTGTGCTCTGTACAGCGACAGGGCAGGCGGTGGAGGCTGCAGGTAGAATGGGGCGCTTGTTTGTACAGGGCTGCCCGCGGCGGGCAGCACGGGCTCAGCGCATGGCGCGGCCCCCTGCCCAAGGCGCCGGGCCCCACGGCCAAGCCGCATACGGCGCATGCTTTTCTCTTCGGACACACTCGCTTATGGCATCCGCACTTACCGACAAACTCTCGCGCCTCGTCAAGGAAATGCGTGGCCAGGCCCGCATTACCGAATCCAATGTGCAAGACATGCTGCGCGAAGTGCGCATGGCACTGCTGGAAGCTGACGTAGCCTTGCCCGTGGTGCGCGACTTTATTGCACGCGTCAAGGAAAAGGCGCTGGGCCAAGAGGTGCTGGGTTCATTACAGCCTGGGCAGTTGCTGGTCTCGATTGTGAACAAAGAACTTTCGGCCACCATGGGCGAAGGTGTAGCCGATATCAATTTGAATGCGCAGCCCCCTGCGATCATCTTGATGGCAGGTTTGCAAGGTGCCGGTAAAACTACCACCACAGCCAAGCTGGCCAAGCACCTGATTGAAAAGCGCAAGAAGAAGGTGCTGACCGTATCGGGTGACGTGTATCGCCCCGCAGCGATCGAACAGCTCAAAACAGTGACGGCCCAGGCCGGCGCGGAGTGGTTCCCTTCTACGCCCGATCAAAAGCCGCACGACATTGCCGTAGCCGCATTGGACTACGCCAAGAAGCACTACTTTGATGTGCTGCTGGTGGATACGGCCGGCCGTCTGGCTATTGACGAGTTGTTGATGGCCGAAATCAAGGATTTGCACGCCACGCTGAACCCCGTCGAAACCCTGTTCGTGGTTGACGCCATGCAGGGCCAGGATGCGATCAACACGGCCAAGGCCTTTAAGGAGGCATTGCCGCTGACCGGTATCGTGTTGACCAAGCTCGACGGTGACTCGCGCGGTGGTGCAGCGCTGTCGGTGCGCCAGATCACGGGCGCGCCCATCAAGTTTGCCGGTGTGTCTGAAAAGCTCGATGGCTTGGAAGTGTTTGATGCCGACCGCCACGCGCAGCGCGTGCTGGGTATGGGCGACATCGTGGCGCTGGTCGAGCAGGTCACCAAGGGCGTGGACATGGAAGCCGCGCAGAAGATGGCTGAAAAGCTCAAGAGCGGCGACGGCTTTGACCTGAACGACTTTTTGGCCCAGTTGCAGCAAATGAAGCAAATGGGTGGCTTGTCCAATCTGATGGATAAGTTGCCTAGCGAAATGATGGCCAAGGCGGGGCAAGTAGATATGGACAAGGCCGAGCGTGAGGTCAAGCGCAAGGAAGGCATCATCTGCGCTATGACCATGAAGGAGCGCAAGCGTCCTGAGATCATCAAAGCCACCCGCAAAAAGCGCATTGCCGATGGCGCAGGCGTGCAGGTGCAAGAAGTGAATCGTCTGCTCAAAGAGTTTGAGCAAATGCAGACCATGATGAAGAAGATGAAGGGCGGCGGTCTGATGAAGATGATGAAGAAGATGGG
>JAFAGF010000256.1 GCA_023422975.1 Pseudomonadota bacterium | reverse complement strand
CCAACCACTTCGTAGTTGCTGGTGTGCACCTTCATGAGCAGGGCGGTGTCGTCGGTCACAGCCTCGGCGTAGTCTTTGGCGTGGGTACGGTTGGTGGTGCCCACCTCTACCAGCTGGCAGCCCGCGCGCTTCATGATGTCGGGGATGCGGAAGGCCCCGCCAATCTCGACCAATTCACCGCGAGAGACCACCACCTCTTTACCGGCCGCCAGTGTGGACAAGGCCAGCAGCACAGCGGCCGCGTTGTTGTTGACGATGGTGGCTGCTTCTGCGCCCGTCAGCTCGCAAATCAGTTGTTCGACCAGATCGTCGCGGTCACCCCGCCCCCCTGTTTCCAGATCGTATTCGAGGTTGGCCGGGTTGGTGAGGGCTTCCACCACGGCATCCACGGCCTCTTGCGGCAGCAAGGCGCGGCCCAGGTTAGTGTGCAGCACAGTGCCGGTGAGGTTGAAGACGGTTTTCAGGCGCGGTGCAAAGCGCTCGGTCAGGCGCGACTGCACGGCTTGTAGCAGTGCTGCCTCTTCAACGTGCGCAGCCTGCAAGCTGCCATCCCGCAGGTGAGGGCGCAGGTGGTCAAGAACTTGCCGCACTGCATGGGTCACACTGGTGCGGCCAAATTCAGTCTGCAAGCCTTGCAAGACAGGGTGTTGGAGCAATTTGTCGACGGAGGGCAGACGCGGTGCGGCAGTGTTCAAAGTAGCAACTCTTTTGTCAAAAACCAATAAAGAAAGGCCGCCGCAGCGGCCTTTCGGCAAGTAGGCAGCGCTTATTGTGCCGCAGGGTCAACCAAGCCTTGGTCTTGGCTGTCCGCTTGCTCTTCGGCAACGGCCACAAACAGCAGTGGGTTGGCGCTGGCCCGCTTGAACCGGGTGCTTTCGCTCATCAACAAGTCCAGCATCAGGCTGGCCAGATCGTCCGCCAAGGGCTCGGCCATGGGATCTTTTTCTTGGTTGACGATTTTGCGGTAGGTGCCACATTCATTGCAGGTTTCTGCGGTGACCACGTCTTGGCTGCCTTCCACGGTTTGGTAGTGGATACCCTTGGTGGATTCGCAGTGCGAGCACTTCACGCGCACCATATGCCATTCGGTGCAGCAGGTGCCGCAGTGCAGGTAACGGTGGCCATTGGCTTTACCGCCAATGCGTAGCACGCTGGAGACGGGCTCGCTGGCGCAGACCGGGCAGATGGAAGCAGGGTCGGTGTAAGGCACATCTGCGGCATCCAGCGCTGCCGCACGCTTAGCGTACGTGACTTGCAGGGCAGCCATGATGAACGGTGCCATGCCGATATGGCGTGCCGCCACTTCTTTTTGCAGCAGGCGGGCGGCGATTTCGTCGCGTTCGTCCTTGGCCAGTTCACGCAAAGAGGCGATCAGCGGTTGCAGTGGCTCAGGCAAGCCTTCGCTGCCAGCCAGGGTGTCCAGCATGGCGTCCAGAACTTGGTGCCAGGCGGGATCAATGTGTTCTGCTGCGGGCAACAGGGGCATGGAGAACTGCTGCGCGCGCTCCATGGTGCTGGTGTCCAGTGGCTGCAGCGCTACCGATGCTTGGGCTGCATGTTGTGCATCAACGATTTTGGCGGCAAATTGCAGGTAATCCGCAATCGGGTTGCCGTTAGCAAGTTGGCGCAGGCGTGCAGCACGCTCGGCAAACAAGCTGGCGACCTGTGGCAGCAAAATGCGCGGGAACGAGGTCTTGTCCAGCGCTTCGATTTCGCCGGGTTGAAGAATGCGTGTTTGCATGAAATGAATCCCTAAATTGAAACCGCCGGCACGCCCAGCTTTGGGCGTCCGGCGGTAATCAACAAGCGTCTAAGTGACTTCTATTTTGGGACTGGTCGCAAGGATCAGTCGTTGTCGCCAGTTACCTTGCGATACCAGCCGCGGTGATGCTGCTTGGCCCAAGCACGCGTGACTGTGCCATACATCATGGCGCGCACAGTGCCGCGGGTCCAAATAGCCGCATAGACGTGCATGATGATCAGGCCAATCATCCACACCGCTGCGATGGCGTGCAGGGTAGAAGCTGCGCGGACCAGGTCCACAGGCAGATTCCACCAAGCGCGCCACATCACGAAGCCAGAGATGGTGATCAAGGCCATGCCGATAACCAGACCCCAGAACAACAGCTTTTGACCGCCGTTGTACTTGCCTTGTTCAGGCATGTCGTGGTCGTCGCCATCGATCATCTTGTTCACGTTCTTGAGCCACTCGATATCGCGAGGCTCAATCACGTTCAAGCGCCAGAAACGGAACGCCATGATGATGAAGAACACCGCCATCACAACACCAATGTAGGGGTGCAGAATGCGCGTCCAGGGGCCACCACCAAACAGCTGGGTCAGTGGGAAGAACGCTGGATGGAAGAACGCCAAGCCAGACAGAGCCAGCAAGATGAAGCAAATGCCTACCACCCAGTGGTTGGCGCGCTCCGATGCGTTATAGCGCACGAGGTCGCGTGGATTGCGTTTCATTGGCCGTTCTCCTTCTTCTCGGCTTCGGCATCCTTGCGGTCCATTTCATCTTCCAGGTCCTTGGACACGTCGTTCGGGCCCTTGGTGATGTAGTGGAACAAGCTGCCAACAGCGGCTGCACCCAAAGCTGCCATAGCCAGAGGCTTGGCAACACCCTTCCACAAGGAAACCATAGGACTGATCTTGGGATCGTCGGGCAGGCCCTTGTAGAGGGAAGGCTTGTCAGCGTGGTGCAGCACATACATGACGTGTGTGCCACCCACAGCGGCGGGGTCATACAAACCAGCGTTTGCGTAGCCACGGTTTTGCAAATCGCCAATGCGGCGTTCTGCTTGGTCGTGCATGGCCTTCTTGGTGCCAAACATGATGGCGCCAGTAGGGCAGGTTTTTACGCACGCGGGCTCGCGGCCAACTGCCACGCGATCCGAACACAAGGTGCACTTGTACGCCTTGTGGTCTTTCTTGGAAATACGTGGAATGTTGAATGGGCAGCCAGTCACGCAGTAACCGCAACCCACGCACTGGTCTTGCTGGAAGTCCACGATGCCGTTGGCGTACTGCACGATCGCGCCGGGCGATGGGCAGGCCTTCAAGCAACCTGGGTCTTCACAGTGCATACAGCCGTCCTTGCGGATCAGCCATTCCAGATTGCCTGTGGCTTCGTTTTCGTACTCGGCAAAGCGCATGACAGTCCAAGAGTCGGCCGTGAGGTCGGTTGGATTGTCATAAACGCCAGCAGCCAAAGTGCCGACTTCGTCGCGTAAATCGTTCCACTCCATGCAAGCTGTTTGGCAAGCCTTGCAGCCAATGCATTTGGAGACGTCGATCAGCTTGGCAACTTCACCGCTGTACGCTTCGCGTTGGCTGGGCGCAGGAGTGGTTGTCGCCGAGCGGCGCTTGATATCGAGGGACATGGTTGAAGACATCAGCTATTCCTCCTTATGCCTTCTCGACCTTGACCAGGAAGGTCTTGGACTCAGGGGTGTTGCTGTTGCCATCGCCAATCGATGCGGTCAGGTTGTTGGCCATATAGCCTTTACGACCTGTCGTCGAGAAGCCCCAGTGGATTGGGATACCCACGTGGTGAATGGTTTTGCCATCGATCTGCATAGGCTTGATGCGCTTAGTCACCACAGCCGCAGCCTTCACGAAGCCTCGCTTGGACGAAACCTTGACCTTCTGGCCAGTCTCAATACCCAGCTCCTTGGCCAGCGCTTCACCAATTTCCACAAACTGTTCGGGCTGAACGATGTTGTTCAGCTGAACGTGCTTGGTCCAGTAGTGGAAGTGCTCGGTCAGGCGGTAGGTGGTACCCACGTGTGGGTAGTCCTTAGGATCGCCAGCGGTGCCCTTGGTCGACTCCAAGATACGTGCAGCGGGGTTGATAACCGCCAGCTTGTTCTCGGGGTACATGGGGTTGTAGCCCAGTGGGTTGTCGAACGCTTCGTAGTGCGTAGGGAACGGCCCTTCGTTCATGCCCTTGCGAGCAAAGAAGCGAGCCACACCTTCAGGGTTCATGATGAAGGGGTTGATGACTTCTGGGTCCAGGCCCACGGCCACGTCTGGCACGTCTGCGCCACCCCACTTTTTGCCATCCCACTTGATCAGCACGCGGTTGGGGTTGAATGGTTTGCCTTGGCGGTCGCACGATGCACGGTTGTACAGAATGCGGCGGTTGGCAGGCCATGCCCAAGCCCAGTTCAGCGTATTGCCAATGCCTGTAGGGTCGCTGTTGTCGCGGCGAGCCATCTGGTTACCCGACGAAGTCCAGCTACCCGCCCAAATCCAGCAGCCGCCCAAGGTGGTGCCGTCATCGCGCATTTCGCCAAAGCCGCCCAACTGCTCGCCAGCCTTGCGAATGAGTTTGGTTGGATCCTTGGGGTCGTACAGGTCGACCAGTGCGCGGCCGTTGTACTCCTTGGCAATTTCCTCGGAGGATGGGTGTGCCGCCTGTGCATAAGGCCAGTAGAGATTGACGATCGGGTCGGGGAACTTGCCGCCGTCCGTGTCGTACATCTTCTTCAAGCGCAGGTGCAGGCCAGACATGATGGCGATGTCGGTTTTGGCTTCACCAGGGGCATCAGCCGCCTTCCAGTGCCACTGCAGCACACGGGAGGAGCTCACCACAGCACCGTCTTCTTCCGCGAAGCAGGTGGTAGGCAGGCGGAACACTTCGGTTTGGATGGAAGCGCTGTCTACGTCGTTGAATTCGCCGTGGTTTTTCCAGAACTCGGAAGTTTCTGTCACCAGCGGATCCATGACGACCAAGAACTTCAGCTTGCTCAAGCCATTGCGAACGTTGTTCGAGTTGGCCAGCGACGCCAATGGGTTAAAGCCTTGGGCAATGTAGCCATTGACCTTGCCTTGCACCATCATGTCGGTGATCTGCAGCATGTCGTACTGCTTGTCCAACTTGGGCAGATAGTCGAAAGCCCAGTTGTTTTCAGCAGTTGCAGCAGGACCCCACCATGCCTTCATCAGGCTGACATGGAACTTGGGCGTATTGGCCCAGTAGTTCATCTGGCCTGGTCGTAGCATCTTGGGGGTGCGTGCACCGATGTACTTCTCGTAGTCTTGCTCGCTCTCGTTAGGCAGCGTCAGGTAACCCGGTAACGAAGCGGACAAGATGCCCAAGTCAGTCAGACCTTGGATGTTGGAGTGACCGCGCAAGGCGTTCATGCCACCACCGGCCACACCGATATTGCCGCACAGCAGCTGAATCATGGCGCCAGTACGCAGCATCTGTGCGCCTGTGGTGTGCTGTGTCCAGCCCAGGGCGTACATGATGGTGGCAACACGGCCAGCCACGGCAGTCGAGGCAAATTGCTCTGCAACGTGCAGGAACTTCGCCTTGGGTGTGCCGCAAATGCTCTCTACCTTTTCAGGGGTGTAGCCTGCGTAATGGCGTTTGAGCCATTGGTACACGCAGCGTGGGTGCTGCAGTGTGGGGTCGACCTTTGCAAAGCCATCTTCACCCAGCTCATAGTCCCATGACGATTTGTCGTAGGTGCGGGTTTCGGGGTTGTAGCCCGAGAAGATACCTTCGTCGAACGCAAAGTCTTCACGAACGATGAACGAGAAGTCTGTGTAGTTCTTCACGTACTCGTGGTGAATCTTGTCGTTGGTCAACAAGTAATTGATGATGCCGCCCAGGAATACGATGTCCGAGCCCGAACGAATAGGGGCGTAGAAATCGGCAACCGATGCGGAACGGTTGAAACGGGGATCGACCACCATGAAGTGCGCACCGTTGTGCTCCTTCGCTTCGGTGACCCACTTGAAGCCACAAGGGTGAGCTTCTGCTGCGTTACCACCCATCACGAGAATCACATCAGCATTCTTGATGTCTTCCCAGTGATTGGTCATGGCTCCACGGCCAAACGTCGGGGCAAGACCTGCCACCGTCGGGCCGTGTCAGACACGTGCTTGGTTATCGAGCGCCAGCAGACCCCAGGAACGGGCTACTTTGTGTGTGACGTAACCGGCTTCGTTGCTGGAGGCCGAGGCAGCCAGCATGCCGGTGGTGAGCCAGCGATTAACCGTCTGGCCTTTTTCATTCTTTTCAACGAAGTTGGCGTCGCGGTCTTCTTTCAGAAGCTTTGCGATACGGTCCAAGGCTTCGTCCCAAGACATGCGCTTCCACTCGGTGGAGCCAGGAGCGCGGTACTCGGGGTACTTGAGACGGTTGGGGCTGTGCACGAAATCGAGCAACGAAGCACCCTTGGGGCACAGTGTGCCGCGGTTGACGGGGTGATCTGGGTCGCCTTCGACGTGCATGACGGACAGCTTGGCGTTCTTGACACCGTCGCTGTACGAATACATCAAAAGACCGCAACCGACCGAGCAGTACGTACATGTCTGCCGTGTGACGGTGGTAGCGGCCAGCTTGAACTGGCGTACTTCAGCAAGTGCGGCGGTGGGCGAGAAGCCCATCACTGCCAAGCTGGATGCCGCCAGACTCGAGCCAGTCACTTGCATGAACTGGCGTCTGGATAGTTGCACCATGGGGTTACCTTTTTAAAACTTGACGCTTGTAGGCGAAATTCTAGTTATGTGTCTCATACAAGACCCACATTCTTGGCTTTAACCGATGAAGGTTGCTGGGGAATGTATGCATATGGTTGCATAGATCGTGTTTGCAGGTACCGATGCAAACCCTCGCTGCTGGATGTAAGACAACACCTTCAATGTCAGTGCTGCCTGGTGGCCTGCAGGTGATGGCAAGAACAGAGACAATCCACGCCTTGTCATCAAGGTTCTCTGCTGTGGCAGAGGCGTGTCGAGGCTCGACCACCCTTGTCTGGTATCCGCACACCTTACGCTGTGGAAAAGACTGTCGAGCCTGCGCGCCCGCATAAGCACTGTTGAATTTTCATGTCCCACCGCCAACCCGTTCGTGTCACTGACATTGCGCAGTACAGCTGCATCATTGACGCTCGCACCCCTGCAGAGTTTGAGTTAGACCGTATTCCAGGCGCCATCAATTGCCCTGTGCTCAGCAATGAAGAGCGTGTCACGATAGGTACTATCTATAAGCAGGTCAGCCCGTTTGAGGCCAAACGCCTGGGAGCGGCCATGGTGGCCGCCAATTTGGCCAAGCACTTGCACACCACCTTTGCGGACAAGCCAGCGAATTGGAAGCCCTTGGTGTATTGCTGGCGCGGTGGTTTGCGCAGTGGCTCCATGGTGACGTGGCTGCGTTTGGTGGGCTGGGATGCGCAGCAACTGGCAGGGGGGTACAAGGCATTTCGCCACCATGTGCTGGAGGTGACAGAGGCCATCGTGTCGCAATTGCAGCTGCGCGTGCTCTGTGGTGCGACGGGCAGCGCCAAGACCCGGGTGCTGCACGCTTTGAAGGAGCAGGGTGCCCAAGTGCTGGATCTGGAAGGGCTGGCGCGCCACAAAGGTTCTTTGCTGGGAGGGCTGCCCGGTGTAGCGCAACCCAGTCAAAAGCACTTTGATACTTTGCTGGCCCAGGAACTCCAAGCCTTGGATGTGAGTCAGCCGGTATTCATTGAGGGCGAGAGCCCCAAGATTGGCCGTATCACGCTGCCGCTGCAGCTGGTACAGCATATGCGTCAATCTGCAGTGGTGGAAATCCACGCCACGCCCCAGGCGCGTTTGGAATATTTGCTGCGCGACTACGCCTATCTGGGGGATGAGGTCGAGAGCCTGTGCGAGCGTATGGGGTTTTTGAAAGAGATTCAGGGCAATGAAACCGTTGCCCGCTGGCAGGCCTGGGCGCGGGAGGGCGATTTACCGGCCTTGTTTGAAGAACTCATGCGCCTGCACTACGACCCGCAGTACGCACGTTCGCAGTCCAAGCATTTCACGCAATGGCCGCAGCGCCAGTGCCTGCCCGCTAATGACCTTTCGGTGCCAGCGGTTCAGGCGCTGGCCACTCAGATGCTGCGGTAGATTTGCAGCACATTTATACGATTACCCACACTTTCCATTCCCCCAAGGAGAACTGCATGTCTGAGTCCACTTTCCCCCCGGTGCAACGTATCACAGCCCGCAAAGGCAGCTTGGGAGAGGGGATGGAAATTGCCCGCGCCTTGCCCACCAAAGAGCGGCGCATGATTGGTGCCTGGTGTTTTCTGGACCATTTGGGACCGCTGCAGTTTGCGCCAGATGGCGGCTTGCATGTGGGCGCCCACCCGCACACCCGCTTGCAAACCTTCACCTGGATGATTGAGGGTGAAGTCATGCACCGCGACAGCCTGGGCTCTGAGCAGGTGGTGCGCCCTCAGCAGGTCAACCTGATGACGGCAGGCTATGGCATCTCGCACACCGAGGATTCTTTGACGCCCGGTGGGCGCATCCACGCGGCGCAACTGTGGATTGCCTTGCCCGATGCCGTGGCCGATCAGCCGCCCGCCTTCGCGCACTATGCACAGGTGCCGCAGTGGCAGGTGCAGGGCTGCGCTTGGTCGTTGATGGCGGGCAGCTATGGTGCACACACGGCACCGACCGCGCTGCATTCGCCGTTGATTGGGTTGGATGTGCTGGCTGAGGCAGTGGCGACCGTAACGCTGGAGTTGCAGACAGACTTTGAATACGGGCTGATGGCGCTGACAGGCGGTTTTGCGCTGGAGGGCGAAGCCTTCGTTCACGATGAGCTGGCTTATTTGGCACCCGGGCGCACGCAGCTGGTGTTGCAACTGCAAGCAGGCACCCGTTTGCTGGTAGTGGGTGGCACACCATTTACGGACAAGGTCACCGTGTGGTGGAACTTTCTGGGCAAGGATTTGCAGGCCATCCGCGAGTACCGCGCGCAGTGGGAAGCCCGCGATGCCCGCTTTGGCACGGTAGAGGGCGGGGAACACCGCCGTCTGGCTGCGCCCCAAGTGCCTTGATGACCGCGGCTGGTATGCGCATGCGCCAAGCCGGGCGCTCGCTGTGGCGCTTGAATGTGGGGATGGCGCTGTTTTGGTTGGTGGCGCTGGGCGTGATGTATGTGGTCATGGATCGCTACTTGCAGCCCTCGGCGGCGGTGGTGCTTTCGAACGGTGGCTTGCAACTGCAGCGCCAGCGCGACGGACACTTTTATGCCGATGGCAGCATCAACGGCCAGCCCGTGCGCTTCATGGTCGATACGGGTGCTTCATCGATTGCGGTGACCGATGCCCTGGCCCAGCGTGCTGGACTGGAGGGCGGGCAGGCAGTGCAGTTTCAAACTGCCAATGGTCCACGCATGGGGCGGTTGGTGCGTGCGCAAAACATTCAGGTGGGTCCGCTGCAGGTGCGCAATTTGACGGTAGGCACGGGCTATACCGGGCGCACTGAGCACGATGCACTGCTGGGGCAGAACTTTCTGCGGCAGTTTCAGGTGTCCATACAGGGCGATGTACTGGAGTTGCGGCCCCTGTAAAACCAGCGGGTTGAAATGCTAAAAAAATAGCTGCCTGTGCTTGTGTATAAAGCGTTGGCGGCTATTTTTATGGTAATTTTGAACGGGCAGGAAGGCGGAAGCCCTGCTGCCAATGTCCGCCTCCGTCATTCAGCATCTGCCTTGCCGCAAAGGTTGGTGAGCTGTGGGTGGCCCCCGCAGGTCAGGCCGCTATGGTTGGTGGCGCGGCATGGTCTGCCATGGGTAGCAGTTCCAAGTGCTGGCCGGGCATGGTGAATTGCTTGACGGCCTTGTCCAGCACATGGGCCTGGTCGTGCAATGAGGACGATGCCGCGCTGGACTGCTCCACCAACGCCGCGTTTTGCTGGGTCATTTGCTCCAGCTCGTCCACGGAGCGCAGCACATTGGCAATTTGGCGGTGCTGGGTCTGGGCGGCTTCGCTGATTTCGGCCACCACTTGCGCCACCCGATCCACGCTGCCGACGATGTCGTCCATGGTGTGGCCCGCCTGGTGAACCAGATGGGTGCCGCTGTCCACGCACGCGGTCGATGCGGTGATCAGTGTCTTAATTTCGCGCGCCGCCTCGGCGCTGCGCGCGGCCAGTGAGCGCACCTCGTTGGCCACCACGGCAAAGCCCCGGCCTTGCTCGCCCGCCCGCGCCGCTTCTACGGCGGCGTTGAGTGCCAAGATATTGGTTTGGAACGCTATGCCATCAATCACGCCCGTAATCTGGGCAATGCGTTCGGAGCTTTGGGCAATTTGCGCCATGGTTTGCACCACATGGGCCGTGACCTGTTTGCCGCGATGCGCCACATCGGTGGCGGCTTGCGCCTGTTTCTGTGCCATTTCGCTCGACTGCGCGTTGTATTGCACGCCTTGTCCCAGCTCTTCCATGGCGCCCGAGGTGGTTTGCAGGTGCGTGGCTGTGTCTTCGGTGCGTTCGCTCAGGTGATGGTTGCCGCTGGCAATTTCAGCGCTGGCCGTAGATACCTGCCCGGCAGCGGTTTGCACCTGTGCTACCAGGCGGCGCAGCGCGGTTTGCATGTCTGCCATGGACTGCACGAGCTGGCCCACTTCGTCGCGGTTGTGCGGCACGATGTCTTGCGACAAATCCCCGGCGGCTACCCGCTGGGCCATCATGCGGGCCATGTGCAAAGAACGCATGATGGTGCGCGCGCTCCAAAAGGTGATGGGCAGCATCACCAGCACGGATGCCAGCGCCACGGCGGCGATGAGCATTTTCATGTGCAGGGCCTGCGCTGCGATCTGGCTGCGCGCGGTATCCAGCTCGGACTGGGCCTGCATGACGGCAGCGCTGAGCAGGGCGTCTGCATCGTGGATGGCCGTGCGCACAAACTCCGCCTGCTGCGCCCCTTCGGCGGCGCTGATCAACCCCTGCTTGACCTGCTCCAAGATCGGCAGCAGGTCTTGTCCATAGCGTTCCAGCGAGGTGTACACCACCCCTAGTTTTTGGGCGTAGTCTGAATCTTCGGGCTGCAGCATGTGCAGCATTTGGGTGCGCTCTTTGATGCTGGACAGTGTGGTTTCCCAATGGCCAAACATTTCCAGTGCCATGTCGGTGCTGTCGGCGTTGACGATGGTGTTCTTTTCGGTGAGCTGCAGATTCCCTAAGTTGGTGCGCAGCTCGCTGATATCGGTCAGGGTTTGCACGCGCGTGGCAAAGACCTCTTCCACGGTGGTGCGGGTCTGCTCCAATGCATAAAAACC
>JAFAGF010000086.1 GCA_023422975.1 Pseudomonadota bacterium | reverse complement strand
CGCACCGTGCCCAGGCTGCCACCATTCTTGGCAATCGCCTGAATCACTTCGCGAAAGGTGAGCATACCCACCACATCGCCATGCTCCACCACGACCAGCGAGCCCACGTCCTTGTCGGCCATCAGCGTCACCGCGTCAGCCAAGGCGTCGTCGGCCTGCGCCACATACAAACTCTTGCCCTTGAGGAGCAGGATGTCGCTCACTTTCATTCGGTGTATCTCCAAGCTAGGGCGGCTGCATCCCAGCGCAGCGCCGTTTTGCGCAATATAGCCCACATCGCAAGCACCCAGACGTTTGCGCGCGACAAGCTGAGCATTTTGCACACAACAATGAAAAACATAGCTGCCTGCGCTTGCAGGGTGATGCTTTTGCGATGTATCGCATGTGAAAGAGCCAAGATTCGTGCGCCAGCCGCTCCTGCAAAAAGAGCATGGCTGCGCTCTGTGCGTCACCCACGGTGCTGACCGCTGCGTGGTTCTGTGCCAGCATCGGCTCTATTCGCGATAAAAAAGATGGAGACCGCCCATGCCCGGCTACGCTGACCCCGGCTTTGACACCCTGAGCCTGCACGCAGGTGCCCAACCCGACCCCGCCACCGGCGCCCGCGCCACCCCAATCCACCTGACGACCTCGTTCGTCTTTGAGAGCAGCGACCACGCGGCCAGCCTGTTCAATCTGGAGCGCCCGGGCCACGTTTACAGCCGCATCTCCAACCCCACCAACGCGGTGCTGGAGCAGCGCGTGTCGGCCTTGGAGGGCGGCGTAGGCGCGATTGCCGTAGCCAGCGGCCAGGCGGCGCTACACCTGTCAATCGCCACGCTGATGGGCGCGGGCAGCCACATTGTGGCCAGCGCCGCTCTGTACGGCGGCAGCCAAAACCTGCTGCACTACACACTGCGCCGCTTTGGCATTGAGACCACGTTTGTCAAACCCGGCGACATCGACGGCTGGCGCGCTGCCGTGCGCCCCAACACCAAGCTGTTCTTTGGCGAGACCGTGGGCAACCCCGGCCTGGATGTGCTGGACATTCCCACCGTCTCTGCCATTGCGCACGAAGCCGGTGTGCCGCTGCTGGTGGACTCCACCCTCACCTCGCCCTGGCTGATGCAGCCGCTCAAGCACGGCGCGGACATCGTCTACCACTCGGCCACCAAATTCCTGTCGGGCCACGGCACGGTGATTGGAGGCATCGTGGTCGATGGCGGCAGCTTTGACTGGGACAAGTCCAGCAAATTCCCGGAGCTGACCGAACCCTACGATGGCTTTCACAACATGGTGTTTACCGAAGAAAGCACCACCGGCGCCTTCTTGCTGCGCGCCCGCCGCGAAGGCCTGCGCGACTTTGGCGCCTGCCTGAGCCCGCACAGCGCCTGGCTGATTCTGCAAGGCATCGAGACCCTGCCACTGCGCATGGAACGCCACATGAAGAACACCGAAAAGGTGGTGCAGTTCCTCGCCAGCCACCCGCTGGTCAGCCGCGTGGGCCATCCCATGCTGGAAACGCACTCGTCCCACGCCTTGGCCCAGAAGCTGCTGCCACGCGGTGCGGGCTCGGTGTTCAGCTTTGACATTGCTGGCAACCGCAACCAGGGCAAGAAGTTCATTGAAACGCTCAAGGTCTTCAGCCACCTGGCCAATGTGGGCGACTGCCGCTCGCTGGTGATTCACCCCGCCAGCACCACGCACTTCCGCATGAGCGACGAGGCGCTGAGCCAGGCCGGTATCGGCCAAGGCACGATCCGCCTGTCGATTGGCCTGGAAGACGCCGACGACCTGATCGACGACCTCAAGCGCGCGCTCAAGGCCGCAGAGAAAGCCGCATAAATATTTACAAAAACAGCCTCTAGCGCTTATCTACATTGCGGAGACAGCTATGTTTTTCAAAGTTAACCACCACGATATCTACGCCTACACCGGCGGCAAAGCGTTCGATGCCGCCAAGCCCACGGCCATCCTGATTCACGGCGTGCTGTGCGATCACAGCGTCTGGGCGCTGCAAAGCCGCTATCTGGCCAACCACGGCTGGAATGTGCTGGCCATTGACCTGCCCGGCCACTGCCGCAGCCAGGGTGCAGCCCCCCAGACCGTCGAAGCCGCCGCCGCCTTCATCGGCCAGCTCATGGATGCGGCAGGTCTGCAACAAGCCGCGCTGATCGGCCACAGCTGGGGCAGCCTGATTGCCATGGAAGCCGCCGCCACGCTGAAAGACCGCATCAGCCACCTGGTGCTGGTGGGCACGGCCTTCCCCATGAAAGTCTCGCCCGCGCTGCTGGAGTCGGCGCTGAACACCCCCGAGCAAGCCATCACCATGGTCAACACCTTTTCGCGCGCCACGCTCTCGCCGCCCAATGGCGCAGGCAGCTGGGTGTTTGGCGCAGGCATGGCACTGGGCCGCCGCGTGCTGGCCAGCAACACCAGCACCAACTTGCTGCACGCTGGCTTCACTGCCTGTGACAGCTATGCCGGCGGCGAAGCGGCCATGGCACAGATCACCGCACCGGTGTTGTTTGTGCTGGGCGAGCAAGACCAGATGACGCCCCCCAAGGCCGCCAAGGGCTTGATCGATGCCGCCAAAGCCGCGGGCAAGCAGGTTCAGGTACAAATGATTCCCAACGGCCACAACCAGATGACGGAGTCCCCTGACGCGACGCTGTTCGCCGTTCATCACTTTCTGAAGGGCTAACCGGGTTTCAGCCCACCGCTGCCCATCACAGCCCACCGACGCCCTGCA
>JAFAGF010000223.1 GCA_023422975.1 Pseudomonadota bacterium | reverse complement strand
TTCGTTGTCAATGACAGGGGCGGCGGGTGTTTTTTTCTTGCTGGATTGCGCCAAGGTCTTTCATGCCACTGCGGGGGGCATGCTCCGTATAAATCATCGGTGGCTAGACGGCTGTCTTTGCTCAAGCGTCCAAGTATTCCATAGCCTGCTGCACGCTGGCGCCCACCAGATCAGGAACCAGAGGAGGCATTGGGGTCTGTTGCAGCGCTTGGGGATATTGCGCCAAGGCGGGCACTGCGGCCAGCCACGCGGCCTGCCAGGCCGCAGCAGGCATCAGGCCGTTGTTGGCGCTGCGGCTAATGCGGCAGCGCCCTTGGGCCAGCCACTGCGCCAACACATCTTGGGGTAAGGCAGGCAGCTGCGATTGCACCCGGGGCCATGCCTTCAGTGCGGCCCTGTGCCCTGATTGCGCAAAAGGAATAGCTGCCAGTGCTTGATAGCTCTGCGTTTGTGGCCAAAAACATGCTTGCACCCCTCCCTGTCCCACATCCCAGCTGGGCTTGTTGGCGGCTGCTTGCAGCCACTGCGCCAAAGGTTGAGGTACCGACGCATTCGGCCACACATCCAGCAGCCATGCACCCGCAAAGCGCTGCGGCATGGCCTGCGCCACGGCCAAGCCTAGCCGCCCCCCATCGCCTTGCCCCACCAGCACCACGTTGTGCAGATCCAAGCGCTCCACCAGCGCACGCAGCACTTGCACATGCCAGTCGGCCGTGTGCGCTTTGTCGCGCTTGGGCTGGTCGCTGCGGCCAAAGCCGGGCAAATCCGGCACCACCACACGCTGGCCCGCTTGCAGCCAGTGCGGCAGCGCCGAGGCAAAGCTGGCGCCCCAACTGGCTGCACCATGCAGGCACAGCCACGTGATGGGCGCATCGCGCGGGCCTTCGTCCACCACGGCCATGCGCAGGCCGCCCAATGCGGGTAAGTCGCTGTGCCATTGGGGCGGGTATGGCCAACCGGGCAAATCAGCAAACGCACTGTCTGGGTTGCGCAGCGCCGTGTCTTTGAGCGGATGGTTAGCCAAGGCCTGCACCTTGTGCGCTGCGCGGCGCTGCTGAAAAAATTCAGACAGCAGCGCTGCGCATTCATCGGCTAGCACGCCGCGCACCACCTGCGTGTGGTGGTTGATTTGCGGATAGGCAAAAACATCGAGCACCGAGCCTGCGGCCCCCGTCTTGGGCTCGGCCGCGCCATACACCACGGTATCGACCCGCGCGTGCAGCAGGGCGCCGCTGCACATGGTGCAAGGCTCCAGCGTCACATAGAGGGTGCAGCCATCCAGCCGGTAGTTACCCAGCCGCTGGGCGGCATCACGCAAGGCCAGCACCTCGGCATGGGCCGTGGGGTCATTGCAGGCCAGCGGGGCATTGCAGCCCTCGCCCACCACCTGTCCCTCCTTGACCACCACGGCACCCACGGGCACCTCGCCCGCTGCGGCGGCTTGCTGTGCCAGGCGCAGGGCGTAGCGCATCCAGTGCGCGTGATCGAGATGATCGGGTTGGGTATGCATAGCCGCGCATTATCCAGCGGCCTTGCTTGGCACATCAGCCCAAGAGCTTGATAAAGGTCTGCAAAAACACGGCATTGAGCAAGTCGATAAAGAAAGCACCCACCATGGGCACAATCAAAAACGCCTTGTGCGATGGACCGTACTGGTTGGTAATGGCCTGCATGTTGGCCACCGCCGTCGGCGTGGCGCCCATGCCGAACCCACAATTGCCCGCGCAGAGCACGGCGGCATCGTAATCACGCCCCATGACACGAAAAGTGACCAAGCCCACATAAGCGGCCATCACCACCGTCTGCACGGCCAAGATGATGACCAGAGGGCCGGCCAAATCTGCCAGCTCCCACAGCTTGAGCGACAACAGGGCAATAGCCAGGTAAATCGACAGCGCCGCATTGCCAAACACATCGATGGCCCGGTCAAACACCTTGAAGCGAAACACATAGTCCAGTGCATTACGGATCACCACACCACCCGCCAGCGCCCACACAAAAGTGGGCAACTGGAAGCTGGCACCGGCAGTAGCCGTCGTCATCAACTGTGCAAATGCCAAACATCCCGCAAACAAGGCGAGGGTTTCGATGGTGGCATCGGTGGTAATCAGCCGTGTTTTACGGGGAGACTCGAAGTTGTAGGCATCGGCTTCCACAAGGTTGTCGGTACCAGCGGCTGCCACATGCGGCCCCTGCAGTTGATGCAGGCGAATCAACCATTTAGCCAGCGGCCCGCCCACCAGACCACCAATCACCAGCCCAAAGGTGGCGCAGGCCATGCCCAAAGTCATGGCGCCTTGCACACCGTAGTCACGCTCCAGCACACTGCCCCACGCGCCTGCTGTGCCGTGGCCTCCCAGCAGCGTCATCGAACCTGCAATCAAACCGACGAGCGGATCCAGGCCCAGTAAAGTGGCCAGACTCACACCCACCCCGTTCTGCACGCCGATGTACACCGCAATCACCAGTAAAAACAAGAGCAACGCACGACCGCCCTCTTTGAGCTTGGTGAAATTGGCACTCAGACCAATCGAGGAGAAAAACACCAGCATGAACGCCGTTTGCAAATCCGCATCAAAACCCAAACGGTAGCCCCAAACGGCATACAGCACATAGCACAGCACGGCTGCAACCAAACCACCCGCCACAGGTTCTGGAATGTTGAAGTTGCGCAACCAGCGAATATTGGCCACCAGCCACTTGCCCAGCAGCAATACCAGGGCAGCACAAATCAAGGTGTAGTAGGTGTTGAGTTGCAGATCCATACGGTGTGGCCAGTCCATAAACAGGGAACCTCCACCTTGCCCGAAACTGTCGCTGCCGCCATAGGACAACTGCGATGCCTACATGCAAAGTCACATCGGCGGTGCACGAGTGCAACACCCCTGTGCACCAGCAATACCCCCCACCCGCCACAAACCCGCAGGGCGCTGGGATAATTCGCCCCCTATGTCTCTCCTGCCCCACCAACTCGAACTTTTATCCCCCGCCCGCAACGCCGACATCGGCATCGAGGCGGTGAACCACGGTGCGGACGCCGTCTACATCGGCGGCCCCGG
>JAFAGF010000216.1 GCA_023422975.1 Pseudomonadota bacterium | reverse complement strand
TACACACACCGTGATCATGCATGAGCGTATTGCGCTGCTGATGATGTCGCTGTCGGCGGGCAGCTTGGTCGATGGCAAGCACGGCGTGCAAGAGTACGCCTGATAAAAGCATAGCTGTTGACGCTGGCACATCCAGCGTTATCAAAGATTTTTGCTATGAATCTGCATGTAAAAAGGCTGCCCCAAGGCAGCCTTTTTTGATGGATGCAAATGCAGCAGGTGCTGCCGCATGGCGGGCACTGCGGCGCCTGACAGGGAGGGGGGTTACAAGCCGCTGCCAATACCCAGCAACTGCTGCAAGGTTTGTGGGCGGTTGTTGAGTTTGAATTCTCCGTGTGCAAACTCTAGCGCAGCCTCCACGGTATCGCCTTGCTGCAGCACCGCACCTTGGCTCAGCAGCGCTTTCAGGCGTTTGCTGACCCCGTCATCGACCGCGGCTTGCAGCTCTTCTTCTTCCAGCGCATGGTTCATTTGCTCCAGCAGTGCCAGGTAATCGTTGCGCACTTTGGTTTCTAGCAACTGCACCAGGGTGGGCAGAGGCAGCGTGGTGCGCAATTGCCCTTCCAAGTCGGCGGCAGGGTTAAACGCTTCTGGCTGGCTGCCGGTGTAGGCGATACGTGCCGAGAAAGTAACGGGGCCATCTGCGCTTTGCATGCTCAAGCGGGAAATGTCCAGCTCGGGCTTGCCGGCCAGCAATGCGGGCAGGCTGCTTTGCCAGTCAATGGCTGGGGTTTGCGTGCCTGACTGCAGCCACAGCATGAGCTGATTGACCCAGTCTGCATCCCAGTTTTTGAATTGCATGCTCAGTGCCAAATCCTTGGCTTGCAAGCTGGGCATTTCCAAATGCTGCAACTGGGCATCCAGACCCGATTGCACCAGCTTGTCTTGCAGCAAGTTGCTGGTGTTCAAGGTCAGGCCTTGGAGCTTCAACTGGCTCTCGTCCTCGGTGCTTTGCACGGCCATCAACCCAATTTTGAGTGCAGTGGGGCCCAGCCAGAAGCTGTAGCCTGCGGGCATATGGGTGTCGAAGGTGATTTCGGTATCTTCCACATCCAGGCGGCTGCCATCTTCCACTTTGACGCGCAAGACGGGCATGCGCACGGTGCCACTGGTGTCGGTGCGCTCGGGCGACAGGGTCCAGTCGGCTTGCAGCCCGCCCCAGGTGAGGGAAGAGCCATCGTCAAAGCTGGCGGCAAAGTTCGGTGAAAACAGCGTGTGCTGGGTTTTGCCCGACCAGCTGGCGGTCGTCACCCATTCCAGGGGCGCGCGCTCGCGCAAAGCGTCGATCAGCTGTGGGTCACTGTCTTCGGGCAGCAGAAACTGGGACACGACTTTGGCGGCTTTGCCCATGGGCCAGGGGCCATGCAGGATGTCGTGGGTGACGGTGATGTCGTAGATTTCCTCTTCGCTGGCAAACGACCACAGCGTTTGCGCGTGCGAGCGCAGCAAACCACGGTCGTATTCCAGTACACGCACGGTAAAGCCATCTTCAGAGCTCCAGACATCGGCGGTTTGCTCCAGGGCTTCTTGAATTTTTCCTCCGATGTAATAGCTGGTGCCAAGCCCGCCAGCCACAGCCAGTGCGCCTGCGCTGAGAACGCCGATGGCCAGTTTTTTCATGATTGCCCCTTGTTGAACGTGCGTGGTTGCAAAGCCAAGCTTTGCGCAGAAAGATTTTAGGGACGCCATTTGCGCTTGCGCCGGTGTGTTTGTGTTTGTTGTTTTTTATTCTCAAAATTGCTAGCGGCTTGCGTAGTAAACACCAGCGCTAGCCACTGTTTTCTTACAAAAACTTGCATGCCAGTCCTCCTGCTTGGCAGAGAGAAGGAGTGCAGAACAAAGTGCCAAGAAACTCTATGAATAAATCCTAGGACGGCGCTTTTTTGGGGCGCAAAAAAGGCTACCTTGCAGCAGCCTTGGTAGTGAGAGGGGCACTCAGTGCTTTATTTGCCCCATGAGTCCTTCAAACCGGTGATCTTGTTGAACACGGGCTTGGTCGCGCTGTGGTCCTTGCGGTCGGCGACAAAGTAGCCAAAGCGCTCGAACTGGAACTTGTCGTCCGCCTGCGCGGTCTTCAGCGAAGGCTCGACATAAGCGGTCACCACCTTCAGGCTGTCGGGGTTCAGCAGCGCCAGATAGTCCTTGCCGCCGGCGTCAGGTTGCGCATCGGTAAACAGGCGGTCGTACAAGCGTACTTCGGCTTGCAGGCCGTCGGCCATGCCCACCCAAGTGATGGCGGCCTTGACCTTGACGGCATCGGCGCCGGGCGTGCCGCTCTTGGTGTCCGGCACCACGGTGGCCAGCACCTTGGTGATGGTGCCGTTTGCGTCTTTTTCGCAGCCCGTGCACTCAATCACATAGCCACCCTTCAGGCGTACTTTGTTGCCGGGGAACAGGCGCTTGTAGCCCTTGGGAGGCACCTCGGTAAAGTCCTCGCGCTCGATCCACACTTCGCGGCCCAGGGTGAAGTGGCGCTCGGGCACCGCTTGGCCTTCGGCAGCGTGGGGCAGGGCTGGCAGCGTGCAGGCTTCCAGGTGTTCGGCATTGCCAAATACTTCGGCCCAGTTGGTCAGCTCCAGCTTCACAGGGTCCAGCACCACCATGGCACGGTGGGCCTGGTTTTCCAGGTCTTCACGCAGGCAGCCTTCCAGCGTGGCGTAGTCGATCCAGCTGTAGTCCTTGGTTACGCCGATGCGTTCGCAGAAGTTGCGGATGGATGCTGGCGTGTAGCCACGGCGGCGCAGGCCCACGATGGTCGGCATGCGGGGGTCATCCCAGCCGGACAATGTGCCGCTGTCCACCAGGTGCTTGAGCTTGCGCTTGGAAGTGACCACATAGGTCAGGTTCAGGCGCGAGAACTCGTACTGGCGGGGCTGGGGCGCATCGATCAGGCCGCCTTCGCGCAGGTGGTCCAGCAACCAGTCGTAGAAGGGGCGCTGGTCTTCAAATTCCAGTGTGCAAATCGAGTGGGTGATGTGCTCGTAGGCATCCTCAATGGGGTGCGCAAACGTGTACATGGGGTAGATGCACCACTGGTTGCCGGTGTTGTGGTGCTCGGCATGGCGCACGCGGTAAATCGCGGGGTCGCGCAGGTTGATGTTGGGCGCGCTCATGTCGATCTTGGCGCGCAGCACGGCGGCGCCGTCAGCCAGCTTGCCGTCTTTCATATCGGTAAAGCGCTGCAGGTTCTCGGCCACGCTGCGATCGCGGAAGGGGCTGTTCACGCCGGGGCGGGTGAAGTCACCGCGGTTGGCCTTCATGTCTTCGGCAGACTGCTCGTCCACGTAGGCCAGACCCTGCTCAATCAGGTACACGGCGCAGCGGTACATGAAGTCAAAGTAATTGCTGGCGAAATACAGATTGCTTTCGCCATTGGCCCCTTTCCAGTCAAAGCCCAGCCACTGAACGGCATCCTTGATGCTGTCCACGTATTCCTGGTCTTCTTTTTCGGGGTTGGTGTCGTCAAAACGCAGGTGGCACACGCCGCCGTAGTCTTTGGCCAAACCGAAGTTCAGGCAAATGGACTTGGCATGGCCCACGTGCAGGTAGCCGTTGGGCTCGGGCGGGAAGCGTGTGCGAATCTTGGCCTCGTCCACTTGGCCTTGCTGGTGGTGCTGCGCATCTCCAGGCGTGCCGCCCCAATGGCGACCTGCGTGGGTGCCCTTGTCCAAGTCGGCTTCAATGATTTGGCGCAGGAAGTTGGTGGGTTTCACCACTTCCGGATTTTCGTTGTGGGTGTTGGCGGGTGTGCTCATATTCCGCTAATTGTAGGCCGCCTCGCAAGAAAAGGCAGGCACTGCGGGTGTTGCAACCTCTGCCATTCGATACAAGCTTTTACCCTTTGCCTGCCATCCAGAGCCTACCCTCAAACGTTAGAGCAACAAGTACAACGATGAAAGGACACCGTCCCATGAACCTTGCCCTGACCTCTGTGCGCCACTGGGCGAAGCATGGCCTGGCAGCCTTGGGTGCGTTGGCTGCAGTGTCAACAGCCAGTGCACATGGTGGAAATGTGGGAATTTCTGTGGGCATTCATGTGCCGGGTGCGCCGGTTTACGTGATGCCACCGCCTCCACCCCCACCCCGTGTGCATTACTACCACCCGGCACCACCTCCGGTGGCCTATTACCCGCCACCTGCTGCGGTGGGGTATTGGGTGCCGCCGCATCACCATAAAAAAGCCTACAAAAAATATCGCAAAGAATACAAGCGCTATTACAAGCACCACTATCGCGATTACGACGATTGATGGCTGAGAACATGGGTGACCGGAGGTTGCCGCACAGGAGCCGCATAATCGCGGCTCTTGTTGTTTCTAAGAGTTGCTGCAATGGCGAAAACCGTATTTGTCTTGAATGGCCCGAACCTGAACCTGCTGGGCACACGTGAGCCTGCGGTGTACGGCGCACAAACACTGGCAGACGTGCAAACCCTGTGCGCACAGGCAGCAGCGCGCCATGGTTTGGCACTGCGTTTTCACCAGAGCAACCATGAAGGGCAACTGATTGACTGGATCCATGAGGCTGGCCAGTTGCATGCCAAGGGGGAGCTGGCTGGCCTGATCTTCAATGCGGGCGCTTATACCCACACCAGCATTGCCCTGATGGATGCCATCAAAGGCACGGGCGTTGCGCTGCTGGAACTGCACATCAGCAATGTGCATGCGCGCGAGGCATTCCGCCACCACTCGTACCTGTCGCCTGTGGCGCGTGCGGTGGTCTGTGGACTGGGCGTGCCCGGGTATGCGCTGGCGGTGGATGCTGTGGCGCAGTGGTGATCGGCCATACCCAATCTACAAAGAGCGATGCAGGGAGTGTGCGGGTGAGTGACGATGTAGAAGTGCAGGTATTGCCGTGGGCAGCCGATGCGGCAGAAGACGCAGCGATGGCGGCAGGGCAGGTGCAAAGCAGCGAAGTGCTGTATTGGCAAGCGAGAGCGCAGCGAGTGGCCCATGCCCATGCCGGTGGCAGCACGGTGCTGCACCACTGGGCGCCTGCGCAGTCCAATGGCCTGGCACCGCTGGTGCTGTTTCACGGCGGCAGCGGCAGCTGGACGCATTGGGTGCACAGCATTGGCCCATTGCTGGAAGCGGGCAACGATGTGTGGGCCATCGATCTGCCGGGTTTTGGTGCTTCGGATGTGCCACCGGGCGTGGTGGATGCCGATGGCATGCTGCCGACCTTGGCGGACGTGCTGCAAACGCTGTTCCCATTGCAGGCCGTACGGCTGGTGGGCTTTTCCTTTGGTGGCATGACCGCCGGCATGTTGACCGCTGCGTATCCGCACCTGGTGCAGCAGTTGGTGGTGGTGGGCGCGCCGGGCATCGGTTTGACCAGCAAGCACCCCTTTCGCCTCAAAGGATGGCGCCATCTGGCCGATCCGCGTGAACAGTTGCGCAACCATGTGTTCAATCTGGGCGAGCTGATGCTGCACGACCGCACGGTGATTGACCGCAACACCGTGGCGTTGCATGTAGCGAATGTGCAGCGCGATCAGTTGCCGCGCCGTCGTATCTCTAGCACCGATGTGCTGGTGCGCGCGCTGGCGCAGGTGGAATGCCCAGTGGCTGCCATTTATGGCGCGTGTGATGCCCTGTACCCAGGGACTTTGGATGAGGTTGAGCGTTTGATGGCCACCCATGTCCGCGATTGGCAAGGCATGCAGCGCATAGCCGGTGCAGGCCACTGGGTGCAGTACGAAGCCCCCGAGGCGTTTCACGCCGCCTTGCTGCCCTTGCTGGCGGCTTAAGACTGCATGCGCTGGAAGCTGGAGCCCGACGAGGTGACGTGGACGGCAGTGCGCGCCCAAGGGGCAGGTGGGCAAAACGTCAACAAAGTCTCCAGCGCCGTGCATCTGCGCTTTGATGTGCGGGCATCTTCTTTGCCCGATGAACTGAAAGAGCGGTTGCTGTCCGTGTCTGACCAGCGCCTGACGCAAGAGGGCGTTGTCGTCATCAAAGCCCAGAGCCACCGCACGCAAGA
>JAFAGF010000212.1 GCA_023422975.1 Pseudomonadota bacterium | reverse complement strand
CTGCAAATCTGCGCCACCGCCATGAATGTCAAAGCTTTCACCCAGCATTTCGCAGCCCATGGCCGAGCATTCAATGTGCCAGCCCGGGCGGCCTTCGCCAAAGGGGCTGGCCCACTTCACATCAGCGGGCTCTTCGGGTTTGGACGACTTCCACAGCACAAAGTCCAGCGGGTCGTGTTTGCCGTCTTGCACAGCCACGCGCTCACCAGCATTCAATTCATCCAGCGACTTGCCAGAGAGCTTGCCGTAGCCGGGAAATTTGCGCACGGCAAAGTTCACGTCACCATTTCCTGCCTGGTAAGCCAGACCTTTTTCCTGCAGCGTGCCAATCATCTTGAGCATCTGCGGCACATATTCGGTAGCGCGTGGCTCAAAGGTGGGGCGTTCAATGCCCAGCGCATCGGCATCCTGGTGCAGCGCATCAATCATGCGATCGGTCAGGCTACGGATGGTTTCGCCGTTTTCCACAGCACGCTTGATGATCTTGTCGTCAATGTCGGTGATGTTGCGCACATAGGTCACCTTCAGACCACTGGCGCGCAACCAGCGCTGCACCACGTCGAAAGCGACCATGGAGCGTGCATGGCCCAAATGGCACAAGTCATAGACCGTCATGCCGCACACATACATGCGGACGTGTCCGGGTTCAAGCGGCGAAAACGCCTCCAATGCACGCGACAGCGTGTTGTAGATACGCAAACTCATGGAGTGTCAGAAACGGAAGATTGGGAGGAACTGCAGCTGCATCAACGGCGCGGCACAGTCTCCATGTAGCCGGGACAAGGCCTGCGCACACAGGGCTGCCAACGCCAAACGCCAACACACCCCTCAGCTACAATCTTGCGCAGTATAAGCCCGCCACGCTGGCGGACTCCTGTCGCCCTTGGAAAGCACCTACATGCCCATCACCCTCCGCCCTCGATCCCTGTTGCGCCTGTTGGCACTGTCTGGTTGTTTGATCGCAGGTGCCGCGCAGGCCGATATGTATGGCGATGTCGCTACGTTGGCCAAGTCAGGCAAAACCGCGGAAGCGATTGCCAAAGCCGACCAATATCTCGCCAGCAACCCCCGCGATCCGCAAATGCGCTTTCTCAAAGGCGTGGCCCAGTCCAAGTCCGGCGACTTGGCTGCCGCCACCAGCACCTTCCAGGCGCTGATTGAAGAGTACCCTGAGCTGCCCGAGCCCTATAACAACCTGGCGGTGATCTACGCCAGCCAAAACCAGCTGGACAAGGCACGCAGCGCCCTCGAAATGGCAGTGCGCAACAACCCCAGCTATGCCGTCGCGCACGAAAACTTGGGGGATATTTATGCCCGTCTGGCGCATGATTCCTACAGCCAGTCCCTCCAACTCAATAGCAGCAACCGCCCGCTGCAGCTCAAGCTGAGCACACTGACTGAAATGCTGCAACCTGCGGCACGTTGATTGAACCTCTGCTGCAGCACAGACTCTCACACCCACAGGCCAGCCATGCTGGCCTTTGACTTTCGATTTTTTGGATTGCCCCCTTTCTCAGGAGCCCTGCCATGACCCTGTCCCGCAGAACCCTTTCCCTCGCTCTGGCTGGCTTGGCGCTTGCCAGCGCCAGCACCTGGGCCAGCGCCCAAAGTACCGCTGGCAACCCACGCGTCAAATTTGCTACCACCCAGGGCGAGTTTGTGGTCGAGCTAGACCCCGCCAAAGCCCCCAAGACCGTGGAAAATTTTTTGCAGTATGTGAACGACAAACACTACGAAGGCACGGTGTTTCACCGCGTGATTGATGGCTTCATGATTCAAGGCGGCGGCTTCACCGCCGACATGCAGCAAAAGCCCACGCGCGCGGCCATTCCGCTGGAAGCCAAAAACGGCCTGAAAAACGACCGCTACACGATTGCCATGGCGCGCACCGGCAACCCCAACTCGGCCACTTCGCAGTTCTACATCAACGTCGCCAACAACGACATGCTGAACGCACCCAATCCTGATGGCCACGGCTACGCGGTATTTGGCAAGGTTGTGCAAGGCCAAGCCATCATCGACAAAATCCGCGCCGTACCTACTGGCAACCGCGGCATGCACCAGAATGTGCCAGTCTCGGCCGTCACCATCACTTCAGCCACTGTGTTGAAGTAAGCGCTGCCGCTCCTCTGTTTTTCTCCCCACCTTTTTAGAAAGTTGTCCCATGAGCAACCCTCAAGTTGAACTGCACGTGACCATCAACGTGGCCGACACCGCCACCCAAGGCGTGATCACCCTCGAGCTGGACGCTGTGAATGCGCCCAAGTCGACCGAAAACTTCCTGAACTACGTCAACGCCGAGTTCTACAACGGCACGATCTTTCACCGTGTCATCAAGAACTTCATGATCCAAGGCGGTGGTTTCACCGCAGACATGAAGCAAAAGCCCACGAACGACCCCATCGAAAACGAAGCCAAGAACGGCCTGAAGAACGCCAAGTACACCATCGCCATGGCCCGCACCAGCGACCCCCACAGCGCCACTGGCCAGTTCTTCATCAACACCGTGGACAACGATTTCCTGAACCACACTGCACCTACCGGCCAAGGCTGGGGCTACGCCGTGTTTGGCAAGGTCGTCAAGGGTGAAGACATCGTCGACGCCATCAAGAAGGTGCGCACCACACGCAAGGGCTTCCACGATGACGTGCCTTTTGACACCGTGGTGATCGACAAGGCCGTGGCCCTGTAATTCGCCCAAAGAATGCAACCGTTGGACTCTGCACCGCAACCAACGGATGTGAATTCGACCGTGTCGCCCATGCCGCAGCTCATTGCTCCCGCGCATTGGCACACGGTCGAATTCATTTCCGACCTGCACCTTGACCCCGGCGAGCCTGCCACCGTGCAAGCTTGGCGCGACTATCTGGCCTCCAGCACGGCGGATGCCATCTTTTTGCTGGGTGATATTTTTGAAGTCTGGGTGGGCGATGACGCCCTGCTGGAGCCCG
>JAFAGF010000098.1 GCA_023422975.1 Pseudomonadota bacterium | reverse complement strand
CCAGCGCAGGGTTCTCTTTCAGGAATTCGCGGGCGTTGTCACGGCCTTGGCCGATCTTCTCGCCGTTGTAGGCATACCAGGCACCGGATTTTTCCAGCAGCTTGGCTTCCACGGCCATGTCCAAAATCTCGCCTTCGCGGCTGATGCCTTCGCCAAACAGAATGTCGAACTCGGCCACCTTGAAGGGGGGCGAGACCTTGTTCTTGACCACTTTGACCTTGGTTTCGTTACCGATGGCGTTGTCACCCTTCTTGATGGTGCCGGTGCGGCGAATGTCCAGGCGCACGGAGGCGTAGAACTTCAGCGCGTTGCCGCCGGTGGTGGTTTCGGGCGAGCCAAACATCACGCCAATCTTCATGCGGATCTGGTTGATGAAGATGACCGTGCAGTTGGTCTTCTTGATGGTGGCGGTCAGCTTGCGCAGTGCCTGGCTCATCAAGCGGGCTTGCAGGCCGGGCAACTGGTCGCCCATTTCGCCTTCGATTTCAGCCTTGGGCACCAAGGCGGCCACCGAGTCGACCACGATCAAGTCCACGGCACCGGAGCGCACCAGCGAGTCCACGATTTCCAGCGCTTGCTCACCGGTGTCGGGCTGGCTGATCAGCACGTCGTTGAGGTTCACACCCAGCTTCTGGGCGTAGGACGTGTCCAGTGCGTGCTCAGCGTCGATGAAGGCGCAGGTGCCGCCAATCTTTTGCATCTCGGCCACCACTTGCAGGGTCAGCGTGGTTTTACCGGACGACTCCGGGCCGTAGATTTCGATCACACGGCCACGGGGCAGGCCACCCACGCCCAATGCCACGTCCAAACCCAGCGAGCCGGTGGACACCACCTGGATGTCTTCCACCGCTTCGCCTTCGCCCAGCTTCATGATGGTGCCCTTGCCAAATTGCTTTTCAATTTGGGCCAGTGCGGCAGCCAAGGCTTTGGCTTTTTCGCTGTTGGCGTCGGTGTTGCGTGCGATGGCGTTCATGGTGTGTTCCTTGAAGAAAAAGGGGGGTGACTTGCAAAAGTGCATCCCCTGTTCATGCCCACAGGCTGGATGCTTGAACAGTAGTGTATGGGCTTTTTAAAAAATATATAGTCAGGTTGTTTGACTATTCGTAAAACTGACTATGTCATTGAAAAACACCGCTGCGTATACCGACGATGCATGGCGCCAGACGCACTTTGGCCGTTTGCTGGGCCATGCCCTGCGCAAGTTCGATGCGCGCGTGCGCAGTCTGATGGCGCAAGACGATGAAACGCCGCTGGCCCTGTCCAACTTGGCGCTGCGCGACAAGGTGGGCGCGGCGCACATTCACATCACACGGCATTTGTCGTTGCAGGGCGACCGCATCACCGATCTGGCCGAGCGCGCCGGCATGAGCAAGCAAGCCATGCTGGATGTGGTGGACCAGTGCGAGGCCTGGGGGCTGGTGTTGCGCGAAGCCGATCCGCACGACCGGCGCGCCAAGCGTGTGGTCTATACCGATGCGGGGCGCGAATGGCAGGGGGCGTTCCAGCGCGCCGTGCTGCAGGCCGAGGCCGAGTTGGTGGAAGCCGTGGGCCAGGAGGTGGCCACGGTGGTGCGCATTGGGCTGGAGGCGTACGGCAGCGAAGTCGGCGACGTGGCGTAAGCGCCGGTCACGTGGTGCTGCAGCGCAGCACTCGCGTAAACACCTGTAGGAGCGCGTGCGTGCCGACTCCTAGAATGGCTGACAAGTGGCGCCCCTGAGCGGGCGTCCGGTGTGAAGTGGCAGGCACGCTGCAGCCAGCGACAGCAGATCGCGGCGCAGCAAGGAGACAAGCGATGCGCATCCTCATTGCAGAAGATGACCAAGTACTGGCCGATGGCCTGCTGCGCAGCCTGCGCGGCGCCGGGGCGGTGGTTGACCATGTGGCCAACGGCACTGAGGCCGATACCGCCTTGGTCACCAACAACCAGTTTGATTTGCTGATTTTGGATTTGGGCCTGCCGCGCATGCACGGGCTGGAAGTGCTCAAACGCATGCGAGGCCGGGGCGACACCTTGCCGGTGCTGATTTTGACGGCCGCCGACAGTGTGGACGAACGTGTGCAGGGGCTGGACTTTGGGGCCGACGACTACATGGCCAAGCCTTTCAGCCTGCAAGAGCTGGAAGCGCGCGTGCGGGCGCTGACGCGCCGTGGCATGGGCGGCACCACCAGCTCCATCAAGCACGGCCCGCTGGTGTACGACCAGGCCGGGCGCGTGGCCACCATCGACGGCAAGATGGTGGAGCTGAGCGCCCGCGAGCTGGGCCTGCTGGAGGTGCTACTGCAGCGCGCTGGCCGCCTGGTCAGCAAGGATCAGCTGGTGGAGCGCCTGTGCGAGTGGGGCGAAGAGGTGAGCAACAATGCGATCGAGGTTTACATCCACCGCCTGCGCAAAAAGATTGAGCGCGGCCCGATCCGCATCGCCACGGTGCGCGGCCTGGGTTATTGTCTCGAAAAGATACCCTCCTAAAAATAGAGCTTTCCGCGCTTGTGCTGTAAGCGCTGGAGGCCAAAAAGTCTTGAAAGACGGGCCGGCACTGTGAAGATCTTCCAGCGTGAACAGCGTTCCTTGTTCGGCGAAATTCTGGACTGGATGCTCACGCCCTTGCTGCTGCTGTGGCCCGTGAGTCTGGCGCTGACGTGGCTGGTGGCGCAGTCACTGGCCAACAAGCCGTTTGACCGGGCGCTGGAGTACAACGTGCACGCGCTGGCGCAGCTCATCATGGTGGAGCCCGATGGGCACATCCAGTTCAACCTGCCCCAGCCGGCCTCCGAAATTTTGCGCGCCGACGAGTCTGACATGGTGTTCTACCAGGTGCGTGATCCGCAGGGCGAATTCCTCGCGGGCGACCGCGACTTCCCAGCGGCCCACCCGCGCTACGACATGCCTTCGGGCGAGGTGGTGCTGCGCGATGATGAGTTGCGCGGCATTGACATCCGGGTGGCGGCCATGTGGGTGCGTCTGCCGCTGAGCACGGACAACGCCCTGGCGCTGGTGCAGGTGGCCGAAACGCGCGAAAAGCGCAGCGTGCTGGCCGCCGAGATCATCAAGGGCGTGATGCTGCCGCAGTTTGTCATCTTGCCGCTGGCGGTGCTGCTGGTGTGGCTGGCGCTGGCGCGCGGCATCAAACCTCTGAACCGCCTGGAAGAGCGCATTCGCGCCCGCAAACCCGAAGATTTATCGCCGCTGAACCACCGCGGCGTGCCGATGGAGGTGGTGCCATTGGTGGATGCGGTGAATGATTTGCTGCGCCGCCTCAATGAGTCGCTGGCCACGCAAAAACGCTTCTTGGCCGATGCGGCGCACCAGCTCAAAACCCCGCTGGCAGGACTGCGCATGCAGGCCGATCTGGCGCAGCGCGAAGGCACCAGCACCGGAGAGCTCAAGCGCTCGCTGGAGCAAATCGGGCGCTCCAGCATGCGCGCCACCCACACCGTCAACCAGTTGCTGGCGCTGGCGCGTGCTGAAGGTGCGGGCACCGGCCTGCAACGCACGCCCTGCGATTTGGCAACGCTGGTGATTGAGGTGATGCAAGACCTGCTGCCGCTGGCCCTGGAACGCCATGTAGACATGGGCTATGAAGGGGCTGAGCCGGGGGAGGCTGGCGTGTGGTTGCAAGGCAATGCCACGCTGCTCAAGGAGATGGTGCGCAACCTGCTGAGCAATGCCATCAACTACAGCCCCTCCAGCGCCGACAAGCCGGCCGTGGTGACGGCGCGCGTGCTGCCCGATTTGCTGGCGCGGGTGGTGCTGCTGCAGGTGGAGGATACGGGCCCGGGGGTCCCCAAAGACGAGCGCGAACTGGTGTTTCAGCCGTTTTACCGGGCGCTGGGCTCGGAGGCCGATGGCTCTGGGCTGGGCCTGCCCATCGTGCAGGAGATTGCCCGCCAGCATGGTGCAGAAGTGGTGCTGGACGATGCGCAGCCCCAGCGCAATCCGCCGGGTGCGTTGTTTACGGTGCGCTTTCGGGCCATGCAGGCTGCTACTTCATTGCAAGCAACCAGCGCTGATTAAATCAAGGTTTCGGAACGAATTAATTCGCTATTCGTTGCTGAGCGTGCGCTGCCTGCTACGTTTTTGTGGGGTTGCCAGGTTATTGGTGGTGGGCTCTTTGTAGGGGCGCGCCTGTTGCAACAGCCAGTTGCGAAAGGCCACCAGCGGCGCAATATTGGCGCGCGATTCGGGGTAGCACAGCCAGTAGCCCAGGTTGCTCACCAGCCCGTGCTCGGGCAGCGGCTCGCTGACCAGGCCCTTGGCAATCTGCCCTTCGACCAGGCAACGCGGCACCAAGGCCACGCCCATGCCCGCCATCACGGCCTGAATGATGGTTTGAAACTGGTCAAACTGCAGGCCGGCCAGCGGGTCGATGTTGTGTACATCCCAGGCCTGCGCCCAGGTCATCCAGGCGTGTGGAATGGTCAGGTGGCGCAGCCGTGTGTACTGGGACACATCGGCAGGGCTGCGAATGGGCGGCCCGCCCAAACTGGCCGGCGGGGCAATCAGGGCCACGTCCTGGCCGTCCAGGTAGTGCGCCCGGGTGCCCGGCCAGTGGCCTTCGCCAAACTGGATGGAGCAGTCCAGATTCGGGCTTTCCGGGTCGTAGCTATAGGGCACAAAATGCAGCGTGACTTGCGGGTGCTGCTGCTGGAACTGCGGCAGGCGCGGAATCAACCAGCTGGCGCCAAAGGTGGGCAGACTGGACAGGTGCAGGGCACCACCGCCGTCGGTGCTGGTGATCAGCTCCAGCGTGGCTGATTCCAGTTGCGACAGAAGTGTGCGCACGGCTTTCTCGTAGCGCTCCCCGGCTGGGGTCAGGGTCAACCGCTTGCGGCTGCGCTCAAACAAATCCACACCGACCCACTTCTCCAATTCCTGGATCTGCTTGCTCACGGCACTTTGCGTCAGGTGCAGAGCTTCGGCCGCGCGCGATACGCCACCAAAGCGTGCCACGGTGGAGAACGCACGCAGCAAATGCACAGGAGGCGTTAAGCGGCGCAAGGGAAGTAAGCTGTTAGACACTGTTTCGTATTCCTTCGGGGAATAATAACAATAGGACTATTTGTTTGGTCGCAAGCAGGATTTACCCTAATCTATGCACTGGTCTTATAGATAACCCGTTTTTTCAACATAGGGAGCCCCGCGATGCAACGTCGTCACTTTCTCTCTGCTGTAGCCGCAGCTGCTGCAGTTTCTGTATCTGGCATGGCGATGGCTCAAGACACTCGCCCGTTGCGCATCATCGTGCCTTTCCCCGCTGGTGGCTCGACCGACATGGTGCCTCGCAACATGCAAGACGTGCTGACCAAGCTGCTGGGCCAGCCCGTCATCATTGAAAACAAGGCTGGCGCAGGCGGCTCCATCGGCATGGCCGAAGTGGCGCGTGCGACCGACGGCTTGACCTTTGGTATTGCAACCTTGTCGACCCACGGCGTCAACCCTGCGGTCTACACCAAGCTGCCCTACAACGCCACCGAAGACTTTGTGGGCGTGACCGAGATCGTCAAGGCGCCTGGCGTCATGGTGATCAACCCCAAGCTGATTCCTGCCAAGAATTTCGCAGAGCTGGTGGCTTACCTGAAAGCCAACCCCGGCAAGGTGAGCTACGCCACCCCTGGCAACGGCACCATCGGCCACATGTGGGGTGCGCAGTTCATCAAGGCCACTGGTGTCGACATGCTGCACATTCCCTACCGCGGTGCAGGCCCCGCCATCAACGACGTGCTGGGCGGCCAAGTACCTGTCTACTTTGACCAAGTGGCCTCTTCACTGCCACACATCCAAAGCGGCAAGCTGCGCGCGATTGCGGTGTCGTGGAGCGAGCGTCTGGCCGTGCTGCCCGATGTGCCTACCTACAAGGAAGCGGGCCATCCCGAGTTGAACGATCCTTCGTGGTTCGGCCTCGTGGCGCCCAAGAATACGCCTGCTGACATGGTGGCCCGGGTGCAAAAGGCCGTGGCCGACGCGCTGAAGGACCCCGCCGTCAAGAAGCGCATGGATGCACAAGGCATGTACGTGTCGGGCACTTCCAGCGCAGACTTCACCAAGCAAATTGCCAGCGAAGTGACCAAGATGAAGAGCGTGGCTGCAGCGGCGCACATCAGCGTCAACTGATCCCCCGGCCATGCTGCCCACACCGCCCGCAGTGCGCAAGCCTGCGGGCTTTTTGATGGGCGCAGGCCATTGCGGCAGCACACCTGGCGCACTGTAAAAAAAAGGCCTGTCAGCGCAGGGCTGCAGGCCTTGGATGAAGGGCGTGAAGTGCTTACGGTGTCGTCGGGCACGCGCGCAGGGCTTTGCCGCCCAGTGCGCTTTGCATGCCTTGCAGCACATTGCGCTGCGCCACCGTGGCCTGGGCCAGCCGCAGCACATACAAAGTCTGTGGCGCACGCTCTTGCACCACCCGCGCGCCACGCACACCTTGGTTGAGCATATTGCTCAGCTCGCGGGTAGCGGCTTCTTCGGACGAAAAGCGGCCCAGTGACAGCCCTGGCTCCAAATTGCCACCCGCACGGTCATAGCCAATCTTGCGGTTGCGCAGCTCAGCGCGGCGTTTTTCCATGGCCATTTCATTGGGGAATTTGCCCAGGTACACCATCCAGCGGCCCGAGATGCTGCTGGGCACCATCTCCCAGCTGCTGGAAGGCAGGTCGCTGCTGTGCAAGACCCGCTGCAGCTGCTTGGACTGCGCCTCGTCCATGCTTTCGCTTTGCAGGCAGACGGTGGCTTCCGGCAAGATTTCTTCAAAGGGCTCGTTGGGTGTGGGGGCAGGTGCTGCTTCGGGCTTGGCAATGCTCAGCACATCCGGGCGCACCTGCTGCTTGAGCCGGTAAGGCTCGGACTGCTCCTCGGGCGTCCAGCCCAAGGTCGCCATCCACCCCTGGGTCCACGCCAGATAGCCTGCATTGGCAATCAGCAGCACGAGCAAGGCAAAACGCAGCATGAAAGCAGTTCCTCGAAATTAAACGGCAGCCGGGGGCAGAGCCATGTGGATGGGGCGCACGCTGACATCACCGCTGATCACACTGCGCAGCCCTGCATCGGTGCGCAGCTGCAGCGTGCCATCGGCCAGCACGCCAAGGGCTTCGCCGCTGCTGCCATCGCTCAGGTGCACGCGCTGTCCGCGCAGCACGTCGCACGCTGCAAAGCGGGTTTGAAAAGGCGCAAAACCCTGTGCGGCAAACAGCAGCACATCATCCACCAGCCGGGGCAACAGCTGTCGCAGCGCATGGGGCGCTGTCCAGCGTGCATCCACATCCTGCAGGCAGGCTGCAGGTGTGTGCAATGCCTGGGGCACATGCGGCGGGCGAACATTGATGCCGGTGCCAATGATGACAAAGCGCGGGGTGCCATGGCCTGCGCCAAAGCAAGGTGCGTGGGTGTCAGGCGGCAAGTTGGCGGTTTCAATCAAGGTGCCGCCCAGCTTGCGGCCATCGTGCAGCCACAAATCATTGGGCCACTTCACGCCAATGCGCGGCGCGGTGGCTGGAGACTGGGCCTGCAGCGATTCCGCAATACTCAAACCCACCACCAGCGACAGCCCCGACCAGTCGAGCGGGTTCAGCACCAGACCCAGCGAGTACATCAGGCAATCGCTGGGCTGGTTCAGCCAAGCCTTACCTTGACGGCCCCGGCCTGCGGTTTGCGACTCGGCCACCAGCAGCACCGGTTCGGCCTGGCCGGCGCGGGCACGGCGCATCAGCTCGGTGTTGCTGGAGTCAATTTCTGGCAGCACTTCCACCGTAAAGCCCGGCAGTTTGGGGACGATGTCCAGCCACAGGTCTTCGGCGTTCCAGTGTGTGGGTGAGGCAGTCACAGCCAGCTCCCGTCTGCGGCAAAGTCTTCAGGCATCGGAGGGCGCCAGCCACGCTTGGGCGCCAGCATGGTGCCGCGACAGCGCTCGGAACCACACCAGCAGGCGTATTCGGCCTTCAGGGCCTTGGTGTAGCGCTCTTCCACCATCAGGCCGTAGTCGTAGCTCAGCTCTTCACCGGCGCGGATGTTGCGCAGTGCCACAATGAAAATGCGGCCCTGGCGCTCATCGGTGTAACAGTTGGGGGCGCAGCTGTGGTTGATCCAGCGCGCAGAGTTGCCGCCGTAGGTGGCGTCGATCACCACATCGTTGTCTACGTGAAAATAGAAGGTGTGGTTGGGTTGACTGGGGTCATGCGGGTGGCGTGCCTGGGCTTGCTCCCAATTGATGACTTCGCCCGTGTATTCAATGATGGTTTCGCCTGCGGCGATGTCCTGCACCGCAAACACCCCCTTGCCGTGTACACCGGAGCGGCGCGTTTGGATGCGCTTTCCTTGGGAAGATGGGCGTGATGTGCTGGGCATTGAAATCTCTGATAACTTAAATATGCACACATGCACGTGCGCGCACATGCGTACATGTACATATGCGCACGCACGCGTGCGTGAAGACGAATTGTAGAAGCGGTGGCCGGCAACTGTGCGGGCGGCTGCGACAAAAGACGAGAGCACTTAATGACAAAGACCTTGGTGATAGCGGAAAAACCGTCGGTGGCACAAGACATCGTGCGCGCCCTCACGCCCGCCTATGGCAAGTTTGACAAGCACGACGACCACTTTGAGAACGAACAGTTCGTGGTCACCAGTGCCGTGGGCCACCTGGTGGAAATCCAGGCCCCGGAGGAATTTGATGTCAAACGTGGCAAGTGGAGCTTTGCCAACCTGCCCGTGATTCCGCCGCGCTTTGATTTGAAGCCCGTGGACAAGACCAAGAGCCGCCTGAACGCCGTGGTCAAGCAGGCCAAGCGCAAAGATGTGACCCAGCTCATCAACGCCTGTGACGCGGGCCGCGAAGGGGAACTGATCTTCCGCCTGATCGAGCAATACGCCGGTGGTGCCAAGGGCGGGCTGGGCAAGCCCATCTCGCGCCTGTGGCTGCAATCGATGACGCCCCAAGCCATCCGTGAAGGCTTCGAGAAGCTGCGCAGCGAACAGCAGATGCAAGGCCTGGCCGATGCCGCACGCAGCCGTTCGGAAGCAGACTGGCTGGTGGGCATCAACGGCACACGCGCGATGACGGCGTTCAACTCGCGCGATGGCGGTTTCTTCTTGACCACCGTGGGCCGCGTGCAAACACCGACGCTGTCGCTGGTGGTGGACCGCGAAGAAAAGATCCGCAAGTTCGTCAGCCGCGATTACTGGGAAGTGCACGGTACCTTCGACGCGCAGGCAGGCCAGTACCTGGGCAAGTGGTTCAACCCCCAGTGGAAAAAAACCGAAGATGCCGAAGCCAAGGCCGACCGCGTGTGGAGCGCTGCCGAAGCCAACGCGATTGCTGCTGCCGTCAAAGGCAAGCCCGCTACGGTCACGGAAGAAAGCAAGCCCACGACCCAGGCATCGCCCCTGCTGTTTGACCTGACCAGCTTGCAGCGGGAGGCCAACGGAAAATTCGGCTTCTCTGCCAAGACCACGCTGGCACTGGCGCAAAGCCTGTACGAGCGCCACAAGGCCTTGACCTACCCGCGTACCGATTCGCGCGCACTGCCCGAAGACTATGTGCCCGTGGCCAAGCAGACCTTCGAGATGCTTGCCCACAGCGGCATGCGCCATCTGGAGCCATTTGCGCAGCAGGCCATTGGTGCGGGCTACGTGCGCCCCACCAAGCGCATCTTTGACAACAGCAAGGTGTCGGACCACTTCGCCATCATCCCGACCACGCAAGCGCCCAGCGGCTTGAGCGAGGCCGAACAGAAGCTGTATGACTTGGTGGTACGCCGCTTCATGGCGGTGTTCTTCCCCAGTGCTGAATACCAGGTGACCACGCGCATCAGCAAGGTGGAGCAGCATTCCTTCAAGACCGAGGGCAAGGTGCTGGTCAAACCCGGTTGGTTGGCGATTTACGGCAAGGAAGCCGCCAACGAAGTGGAAGACGCCAAGGAAGGCGACAAGGGCCAGCCGCTGGTGGCCGTGCAACCGGGTGAGCAACCGCGTACCAGCGATGCGCAGCCCAAGGGTTTGAAGACCAAGCCCCCAGCCCGCTACTCCGAAGCGACGCTGCTGGGCGCCATGGAAAGCGCGGGCAAGCAGATCGACGACGAAGAGCTGCGCAGCGCCATGCAGGAAAAGGGTCTGGGCACACCTGCGACACGCGCGGCCATCATCGAAGGCTTGTTGACCGAAAAATACATGCTGCGCGAAGGCCGCGAGCTGATTCCCACGGCCAAGGCGTTCCAGCTGATGACGCTGCTGCGCGGCTTGCAGGTTGAAGAGCTGTGCCGCGCCGATTTGACGGGCGAGTGGGAGTACAAGCTCTCGCAAATGGAAAAGGGCGTGCTGTCGCGTGCGGCCTTTATGCAAGAGATTGCCGCTATGACCGAGCGCATGGTGAAGAAGGCCAAGGAATACGACCGCGACACCATTCCCGGAGACTATGCGGTTTTGGCTGCGCCTTGCCCCAATTGCGGTGGCATCGTCAAAGAGAACTACCGCCGTTATGCCTGCACGGGCGCGGACGGTCAAAGCGATGGCTGTGGCTTCTCGTTCACCAAGTCGCCCGCAGGGCGCACCTTTGAAACTGCCGAAGCTGAGCAGTTGCTGCGCGACCGCCGCCTGGGCCCGTTGGAAGGCTTCCGCTCCAAGGCTGGCTGGCCGTTTGTGGCCGAAGTCACCATCGTGCGCGATGAAGACAACAACAACTTCAAGTTCGAATTCGACTTCGGCGAAGACGAAAAAGAAGCCGAGGCCAGTGGCCCCGTGGACTTCAGCGGCCAGCAATCGCTGGGCAACTGCCCCAAGTGCGGCGCGCCGGTGTTTGAGCATGGTGCCAACTATGTCTGCAGCAAGTCGGTGCCTACAGCCGCTCAAGCCACACCGTCGTGCGACTTCAAGAGCGGTCAAATCATCTTGCAGCAGCCGATTGAGCGCGAGCAGATGAGCAAGCTGCTGGCCACCGGCAAGACCGATTTGCTGGAGAAGTTCGTCTCCAACCGCACCCGCCGCAACTTCAAGGCCTTCTTGGCCTGGGATGCCGCAGCGGGCAAGGTGAACTTTGAGTTCGAAGCCAGCAAATACCCGGCCCGCAAACCCGCAGCTGCTTCCAAAACTGCAGCTTCTGGTGCAGCAAAGACGGGCGCTGCAGCCAAAAAAGCACCTGCGGCCAAAAAGACGGCTGCCTCCAAGAAAACCACGGCCCGCAAACCTGCGGCCGCCAACTTCCGTCCCGATGCGGTGCTGGCCGCCGTGATTGGCGAAGGCGCCGTGGCGCGCACCGAGGTGGTCAAAAAGGTGTGGGACTACGTGAAGGCCCACAACCTGCAAGACCCAGCCGACAAGCGCGTGATCGTGGCCGATGCCAAGCTGCTGCCTGTGTTTGGCAAAGACCGTATTGGCATGTTTGAAGTGACGGGCGCCGTCGGCAAACACCTGCTGCCCAACGACTGAGCCTCGTACGTCCCCAGTCTGCAGCCTGCGTGACTGACAGCCACGCCGCAGTGCGCTCCAATACGGAGTCCTGCGGCGTTTTTCATGGGCATGCCATGTGTGGCCCACATGCTTGGCCCTTGTTTGATTGGAGAACTCGATGACCAGCCCTGCCCCTACGCGCCATATTGCCCTGCCCGGCACCACCAACTTTCGTGACCTGGGTGGCTATCGCGGCCATGAAGGCCGCACCGTGCGCTGGCGTGTCCTGTTTCGCTCCGACCATCTGGCTGGCCTCACCCCGGAAGGCGTGCAAGCGCTGCACGGCCTGGGCGTGCGCCGCAGCGCCGATTTTCGGGGCGCGCAAGAGCGCAGCGTGGATGCCTATGCGTGGGATGGCCTGCGCACCCACGCCTTGACGGTCGAGCCGACGGTGGTGCAAAAAGCGTTTGCCTTGATCCATGCCGGCGGCACATTGACGGCGGCAGACAGCGTGGCGCTGATGCAAGAAACCTACCGGCACTTTGTGCGCGACAACACCGCGCAATTTGCGCAGCTGTTTCAGTTGCTGCTGGAAGACGAAGTGCCCACGGTGTTTCACTGCACCGCCGGCAAAGACCGCACAGGCTGGGCGGCTGCGCTGATTTTTGAAGCGTTGGGCGTGGCCCGCACCGACATTGAGCACGACTACTTGCTGACCAACCAGTTCTACCAACGCCCGGCTGCGATGGCTGCACGCGCAGCGCTGGCAGTGCCCCAAGACATTCTGGATGTGCTGTGGCGGGTACAGCCTTCGTTCCTTGCCAGTGCCTACGACATGGTGGAGCACGAGCACGGCGGCATGCAGCGCTATCTGCGCGAAGTCATGCAGCTCGACGAACAGGCTCTGCATGCTTTGCGTGCACGCTATTTGCAGGGCTGAATACTGGACATCGAGGGATGGCCGCCGGAAAAGGCTTCCGCTCGCTTTCCGTTAAACTGCTTAAATTGAGAGCACTGTACGCTGATTACATCAGCGTTGGTGTCATTTTTAAGCACTTATTGCAAAAGCAGGCCTTCTGTGCCTGCCTTGCGCACCATCGCCAGAGCCATGTTCAGCCGCCGTTTCTTTCTTGCCGCCGCAGCCGCCAGCACCTTGTGGATCAGCGCGTGTTCGCAGGCCGTGCCCACCAAGATCAGCGTGACACAGGCGCAGCTAGAACAAGGGGTGCAGAGCCATTTCCCCAAGCAGTTTCCGATTGCAGGTTTGCTGCAGTTCGATATGCAGCAGCCCCAGCTGCTGCTGCTGCCCGTGAGCAACCAGCTGCAGACGGATTTGGCGGTGCAACTGTCGGGCCCGGCGCTGCGCCAAAGTTTTAGCGGCCAAATGCGTGTGCGCTTTGGCTTGTACTACGACCCCAAAGACCGCAGCGTGCGCGCCCAGCGCGTGGAAGTGCTGTCGCTGGAGCTGCAAGACGCCAATCCCGCCATGGCCGACATGGTGCAAACCTATGGCCTGCGTGTGGCGCAGCAAGCCTTGCAAGGCTTTGCGCTGTACACCGTCAAGCCGGAAGAGATGGAATTGATCGATAGCCTGGGCTTGCAGCCCGGTGCGATCACCGTCACCAGCCAAGGCTTGGACGTCGCCATTGAAAGCAAACCTGCCGCAGTGGCCAAGTAGCCAAGAAGTCCGCAGGCTGCGGCCATCGTCTGAACGGATGGGGTGAGGCCAACGCGGGTGCTGGTACACCCAGCGCAAGCCCGCTACCATCAGCGCTTGATACAACGAGAGGCCGCAGCGCTGGTGCTGCGGCGTTGGTAGGAGTGAATGACGATGCAGCCATCCCAAGCCCACCCGATCACCCGCAAGTGGCCCGCGCAGTTTCCGGACTGGTTGCAGCTGTACTCCTTGCCGACGCCCAATGGCATCAAGGTGTCGGTCATGCTGGAAGAAGTGGGCATCCCGTATGAAGCCCACCGGGTGGACATCCATGCGAATGACCAGTTCTCACCCGAATTTCTGGCACTGAACCCCAACAACAAAATTCCAGCCATTTTGGATCCGCACGGCCCGGGCGGTAAACCGCTGGCGCTGTTTGAGTCGGGTGCAATTCTGATTTATCTGGCTGAAAAGTCGGGCCAGTTGCTGTCGCTGGATGCCGTGCAGCGCTATGAAACCCTGCAGTGGCTGATGTGGCAAATGGGTGGCGCGGGGCCGATGTTTGGGCAGGTGGGCTTTTTCCACCGCTACGGCGGCAAAGATTTTGAAGACAAGCGCCCGCTGCAACGCTATGTGAATGAGGCCAAACGCCTGCTGGGCGTGCTGGAGCAGCGTCTGCAAGGCCGCGCATGGATCATGGGGAGCGACTACAGCATTGCCGATATCGCGGTGCTGCCATGGGTGCGCTGCCTGCATGTGAACTACGAGGCCGATGCCTTGCTGGAGTTGTCCAGCTTCCAGAACGTGCAGCGTGTGCTGGCGGCCTGGCTGGAGCGCCCGGCGGTGCAGCGTGGTCTGAACATGCCGCCCGCGCCCAACACCCGCTAAGTCCTACATCGTTCTGCACTTGGAACGAACTGTTGCGGCTTCAAGGGCTTGGTATGTTATTGCCAGGCCCTTATCTTTGAGGCATTGCAACGCTGCAGCGTTGTCTGCCCATAGGGGGTGGACATGGCAGCACCACCGTAGGAGTGACGCAGATGTCTGCATCCCCCATCATCCAAACTTTGCCACTGGGTGCTCAATGGCCCTGTATTGATCCGTTCCTGTTCTGTGCCCACCACAACGATGCCTACCCTGCCAGCGACGGCCAGATGGGCGTGCAGGCGGTCGAGCTGCACGACCGCCCCATGGGCAGCGACTTCAGCAACAAAGACGGCTTTAGCATGTACCACGGCGACCATGTGCCCGGCTTTCCCGGTCACCCGCACCGGGGGTTCGAGACCGTCACGCTGGTGCGTGAAGGCCTGATCGACCATGCGGATTCGCTGGGCGCCGCAGCCCGTTTTGGCGGCGGTGATGTGCAATGGCTAACAGCTGGTGAGGGCATCATGCACAGCGAGATGTTTCCGCTGCTGCACAGCGACCAGCCCAACCCGCTGGAGCTGTTCCAGATTTGGTTGAACTTGCCGGCCAGCCACAAGATGGTCAAGCCCTACTTCACCATGTTCTGGAACGAGCGCATTCCGCGCTTGCACCACACGGATGAGGGCGGCAAGAAGACCACGGTCACGGTGGTAGCTGGTGATTTGCCGGGTGCAGATGCCCCATTGGCACCGCCCCCTGATTCCTGGGCGTCGCAAGACCGTGCCGATATTGCGATTTGGACCATCCGCCTGGAGCCCGGTGCACGATGGACCCTGCCCAAGGCTGCGGGTGCCGACACGCGCCGCATGCTCTACTGGTTTGTGGGCAGCCGCCTGCAACTGGAGGGCGAACGCCTGAGCGAGCATGCAGCCTTGCAGGTGGAGGCGGGTCGGGATCTGGAGCTGGTCAATACCGGCAGCGATGTGGCGGAGCTGGTGCTGCTGCAAGGCACACCGATTCGGGAGCAAGTGGCGCAGTACGGCCCGTTTGTCATGAATACGCAAGAGGAAATCATGCAAGCCATGATGGATTTCCGCCGCACCCAGTTCGGCGGCTGGCCCTGGGACAGCAATGCCCCGGTGCACGGCAGCGAACCCCGCCGCTTTGCCCGCCACCCTGGTGCCACTGGGGACGAAGTGCCCAGCGCTTAAGCGCCCACTGCAAAGAAGCCATGCCCTGCAAAGCCTGCGGGGGATGGTGGACAATGCAGCGCATACCAACCGTGGCGGCCTCGGGCCGCCACTTCTTTTGTGGCAGAACCATGAACATCACCAAAGACACAGCGGTTACGCTGAACTACAAGATTCACGAAGTCCTGAGCGGCGGCATTGCCGGCGGCCTGCTGGACAAGGGCGATGTG
>JAFAGF010000068.1 GCA_023422975.1 Pseudomonadota bacterium | reverse complement strand
TCTCAGGCAGCTTCGGCTGCCTTTTTTGATACAAAAATGCGTGCTCCGCACACGCCTTCTGTGCGCAGATGACGGCGTGATGCTCTAGCATCGCAGGCATGCGATCCCATTTCCTTCTGCGCGGCAGCTTGGCCGCTGCCTTGGCGCTGCTGCTCAGCGCCTGCAACACCATGCCCCCCGCCGCGCCCGATACACCGGCCCAGAACACCCCTTCCGCCACCCATAGCCCCGCACAGTGGCAGGCCCAGTTGCGGGCCATGCCGCTGCCCAGCGTGCTGCTGCTGGGTGAACAGCACGACGCGGCGGCGCACCAGCGCTGGCAGTTGGCCACCGTGCAACAGCTGATCGCCCGCGAGCAATTGGCCGCCGTGGTGCTGGAGATGGCCGAGCAAGGTCGCAGCACCGCAGGCCTGCCACCCTCCGCCAGCGAAGCCACGGTGCGCAAAACCCTGCATTGGGATGACAAAGGCTGGCCTTGGAAGGCCTATGGCCCCAGCGTGATGGCCGCCGTGCGCGCGGGCATTACCGTGGCTGGAGGTAACTTGCCACGCGACAAAATGCGGGATGTGATGCAGCAGGCCGACTGGGACAGCCACCTGAATGCCTCCGCCTGGGAACAGCAACGCCAGGCCATCCGCACCGGCCATTGCGACCTCCTGCCCGAAAGCCAAATCACGCCCATGGCCCGTATCCAGCTGGCCAAAGATGCGCTGATGGCGCACACCGCCCAAGCGGCCATTCAGCCCGGCAAAACCGTGGTACTGATTGCCGGGCGTGGCCATGTGCTGCGCAACGTGGGCATTCCCACCTGGCTGGCGCCCTCTTCCAGCCACGTGATTGCCATTGCGCAGGCCGGCTCCACCGAGCAGGCTGAAGCCGCAGAGCGCGACTTTGTCATTCAGACACCCGCAGTGCCTGACAAAGACCATTGCGCCAAGCTGCGTGCACAGTGGCCATCCGCCACCCCACAAAACCCATAGCTACTGACGCTGGCTGGACAAGGGCTACACGCTTTTTTCATACACAAGGGTAACGATAGGCAGGGCGCAGCAGTTGCTTGCAGCTGCCTCTACACTGGCAACCATGACTTCTGCCCTGAACCCTCTGGCCTGCCCGCTATGCGGCCAAGCCAACCAATGCGCCGTGGCTGCAGGCCTGCCTGCCCAAAGCTGCTGGTGCATGCAGCAGCGCATTGCCCCCGAGGTGCTGGAGCGCATTCCTGCCGCGCAGCGCCGGCAAGCCTGCGTCTGCCCCGCCTGCGGCCAGAGCCAACCCCTGTCACCCACAGGCACACCGGACTAGCGCGCTTGGCGTAGGCTGCAGGCTTGCACTTCACCGTGCGCCCACCCGCCCTTGGACGAACCGCCCATGCCACTGCTGCCTCCTTCGCCCGTTGCCGCGCTCAAAGCCCGCTATGGCGAGCGCTATCGCTGGTTGCTGCTGATGGCGGTGATGGTGGGCACGATTGCTTCCATCATTCCCTCCACCAGTGTGAACGTGGCCATCCCTGCCATGAGTGCATTTTTTCACCTGGGGCAAGAGCGGGCGCAGTGGATCACCTCCGCCTTCATGGTGGCCTCTACCGTAGCCATGCTGGTCACGCCCTGGCTGCTGGGGCGCTTTGGCTATCGCGCCACCTATGTCTGGGCGATTGGCTTGCTATTGCTGGGCGGTATCAGCGGCGGGCTGGCCCAGCATTTCGAGTTGCTGCTGTTCTCCCGCGTGGCCGAAGGGCTGGCGGCGGGCATCATCCAGCCAATTCCCGCCGTCATCATCCTCTACGCCTTCCAGCCCAATGAGCAGGGCCGTGCCGGTGGTATTTTTGGTATGGGTGTGGTGCTGGCTCCCGCGCTGGCTCCCGCGTTGGGCGGTGTGCTCACCGACTGGATGGGCTGGCGCAGCACTTTCTTCATGGTGGTGCCACCGTGTCTGCTGTCGCTGTGGCTGGCCTGGAAATACGTCCCCACCAGTGCGCCCGGTGGCAGCACCAGCGGTGCCAGCAGCGGCAAGCTGGATGTACTGGGCCTGGGCCTGGTCAGCGCCGGCACCTTGTGTGTGCTGAATGCCCTGGTGGCCTTTCACCACAGCCATCGCCAGGCGACCATCTTGGCGGGCGTGGCTGCGGTGTGCTGGGTGGCCTTTGTCCTGTGGCAGCAGCACTTGCTGCGCACACAGCGCAAACCGCTGATGGATCTGCGCCTGTTCGCCTACCGCCCATTTGTCATGGGCTGCATCGTGGCTTTTATTTATGGCATTGCCATGTTTGGCTCCACCTACCTGCTGCCGGTCTTCATCCAGATGGGTCTGGGCCTCTCGGCCAGCTATGCAGGCAATCTGCTGCTTCCGGCAGGGTTGATACTGGCCATCACCATCCCTCTGGTAGGGCGCATGGCCGATACCCAGCCCACGCACTGGCTCACCAGCATCGGCATGCTGCTGCTGGCCCTCTCTTTCGGTTTGATGCTCTTGGCGGGCCCCGGCATGGCGCTGTGGCTGCTGGCAGGCTTCATCATCGTCGGGCGCATTGGCCTCGGGTTTATCTTGCCCAGCCTGAACCTGGGCGCCTTGCGGCCCATCGACAAAACCCTGATCGCCCAAGGCTCCAGCACCATCAGCTTTGTACGCATGCTGGGCGGTGCCATCGGTGTGGGTCTGTGCGGCATTGTGCTGGAGTGGCGTTTGGCCGTGTACGCGGCCACGCCTAGGCTTGATGCCATGCAAGGCCGCACGCAAGCCTTCCACGAAAGCTTTGTGATGCTGGCGGTGCTGTGCTTGCTGGCTTTTGCAGCGGCCACCCAGCTGCGTTCCCCTGCACGTAAATCCGCGCCCTGAACTGTGCGATTGCTGCACAACAGAGGCTGAGCCGTTAGGCTTATACCTTTTGTGTCTGTGACCGATTGGAATCGCGCCCCATGTGCCAGCTTTTAGGAATGAACTGCAACACCCCCACCGATGTACGCTTTAGCTTCAGCGGCTTTGCGCAACGGGCCGGCAATACCGACGATCACACCGATGGCTGGGGCATTGCATTCTTTGAAGACAAGGGCCTGCGCCATTTTGTGGACCATGAGCGGGCCATCGACTCGCCCATCGCAGAGCTGATCCGCCGTTACCCCATCAAGAGCAAAAACGTCATTGCCCACATCCGCAAAGCCACCCAAGGCGTGGTCAGTCTGCAAAACTGCCACCCTTTCGTACGAGAGCTGTGGGGCCGCAACTGGGTGTTTGCCCACAATGGCGACCTGAAAAACTTTGCCCCGAAGCTGCACACGCACTTTCGTCCCGTGGGCAGCACCGACAGCGAGCTGGCCTTTTGCTGGATCATGCAAGAGCTGTGGAAATCGCATGCCGGCGTGCCCAGCATTGAAGAGCTGACCCTCACCCTGCAAGAGCTGGCACAGCGCATCGCTCCGCACGGCACTTTCAACTTCTTGCTCTCCAACGGCGAAGCGCTGTGGAGCCACGCCACCACCAACCTGTTCTACACCGAACGTCAACACCCCTTCGCGGCAGCGCAACTGGCCGATGAAGACCTGAGCGTCGACTTCTCTACCGAAACCACCCCCAACGACAAAGTCGCCGTCGTCGTCACCGCGCCGCTCACCAACAATGAAACGTGGATCCAGTTCGAGCCAGGCGTTGTGAACGTGTTCGTTGATGGGCGCCTGTACCTCGGACAAAAGCCAAATTCCAAGCAACAATAAAAAAGGAGCGCTTGGCGCTCCTCGTGTTTGGGGTTCAGATCGATACAAGCCTCAACCCTAATAAGAGCGCACGCAGTGCGCTCTTATTTTTTGTCTTTCGGTTTGCTTTGTGACGCCCACGACGTCGCCCATAAAACAAAACCCCTGTCTC
>JAFAGF010000067.1 GCA_023422975.1 Pseudomonadota bacterium | reverse complement strand
CTTCCTTGGCCTTCATCTTGTTGCGCACTTCCAGCATGTCGCGCACTGGGATGCCTTCGGTAATGCAGATGGCCAAGTCCAGATCGGCTTCCACGGCTTCCCAGATGGCGGCAGCAGCGCCTGCTGGTGGGACGTAGATCACGGACACGGTCGCGCCAGTGTCCTTGGCTGCGTCGCGCACGGAGCCGTAGATTGGGATGTCAAAAATGCGCTCGCCCGCCTTCTTGGGGTTTACGCCGGCGACGAAGCAGTTCTTGCCGTTGGCGTATTCCTGGCACTTTTCAGTGTGGAACTGGCCAGTCTTGCCAGTAATACCCTGGGTGATGACTTTGGTGTCTTTGTTGATAAAGATCGACATTTGTGGTTCTCCGGGGCGTATTACTTAACGGCAGCAACGATCTTGGTCGCAGCTTCGGCCATGGTGTCGGCAGCGATGATGGGCAGGCCGGAATCCTTGAGGATTTGTTTGCCCAGCTCTTCGTTGGTGCCCTTCATGCGCACAACCAGTGGCACGCTCAGGTTCACGGCCTTGCAAGCGGTGACCACGCCGGTGGCGATGGTGTCGCACTTCATGATGCCGCCGAAGATGTTGACCAAGATGCCCTTGACTTCAGGGTTCTTGAGCATGATCTTGAAGGCTTCGGTGACTTTTTCAGCCGTTGCGCCGCCGCCTACGTCGAGGAAGTTGGCAGGCTCGCCGCCGAACAGCTTGATGGTGTCCATGGTGGCCATGGCCAAGCCAGCGCCGTTCACCAAGCAACCGATGTTGCCGTCCAGCGAGATGTAGGCCAGATCGAACTTGGATGCTTCGATTTCTGCGGCGTCTTCTTCGTCCAGATCGCGGAAAGCCACGATTTCAGGGTGACGGAACAGGGCGTTGGGATCGAAGTTGAACTTCGCGTCCAGCGCCATCAGGTCGCCCTTGGAGTCGCAGTTCAGGGGATTGATTTCCACCAGCGATGCGTCGGTGTCCATGTAGCACTTGTAGATCTTGGCGAAGATGTCTACGGCTTGGTCGATGGACTTGCCTTCCAGGCCAATGGCTGCTGCCACCTTGCGCGATTGCGCTTCGGTGATGCCGGTCAGTGGGTCGATCATCTCGGTGATGATCTTCTCGGGGGTGGAATGGGCCACTTCTTCAATGTCCATGCCGCCTTCGCTCGAAGCGATCAGGGCCACCTTCTGGGTTGCGCGGTCGGTCACCAAAGACACATACAACTCGTTCTTGATGTCGGCGCCGTCTTCGATGTACAGGCGACGCACCTTCTGGCCTTCTGCGCCCGTTTGGTGGGTGACCAGTTGCATGCCCAGAATTTGCTCGGACAGTGCTTTCACATCGTCGATGGACTTGGCCACCTTCACGCCGCCGCCCTTGCCGCGGCCACCAGCATGGATCTGCGCCTTCACCACCCAAACTGGGCCGCCAAGCTTTTGTGCTGCCTCTACAGCTTCTTGGACGGTGAATGCCGGAATGCCACGGGGTACTGGCACACCGAATTGACGCAAGATTTCCTTGCCTTGGTATTCATGAATCTTCATGAGTCTTGTCTCTCTGAAACGGAGGGAGAAATGCCCGTTTTCCTGCTGCCTAAACATGCGGAGCCGGGCTCGTATGACATGGCAATCGAAGAATGTACCATGCTGCAATGCAACCAAAAAGTGCTTTGTCCAGTGGGATATACGTATGTTTATACGTAAGTCAATACGTAGAAAGTTGGGTGCGTCAACAGTGAAAAACCAGGGTTAACCCGGATCACTCCTGTGCTAAGAAATTTTTTTGAATGCAGTGCCGCTGCAGCAGCGACAATCCGTTTTTTGGGTGGCGCCGCAGCATGCGGCACAGATACAGATATGCGCCAAGGGGCGCGGGAGCGTTGAGATGTCCAAAGTCTTTATTGATGGCGAAGCTGGCACCACGGGTCTGCAGATTCGTGACCGCTTGCAGGGGTTGGCTGGCGTAGAGCTGGTCAGCATTGCGCCCGAGCTGCGCAAAGACCCTGCCGCCAAGCGCGCGCTGATCGCCGAGGTGGACCTGGTGATCCTGTGCCTGCATGACGACGCCGCCAAGGAAACGGCGGCCATGGTGGACAGCATCACTCTGGAGACTGGCCGAGTGATCAAGATCATCGATGCTTCGACCGCGCACCGCGTGGCACCCGGCTGGGTCTATGGTTTCCCCGAGCTGTGCGCTGGCCAGCTGGAGGCCGTCAAAACTTCCACCCGCGTGTCCAATCCCGGCTGCTACGCCACGGGTGCGATTGCGCTGCTGCGTCCGCTGGTGGATGCGGGCCTGATTCCCGCCGACTACCCTGTGGCACTGCCCTCGGTGTCGGGCTACAGCGGAGGGGGCCGCAGCATGATTGAAGCGTATGAGGCGGGCGGTGCTGCGCCTTACGAGGCCTACGCACTGGGCCTGGCGCACAAGCACATCCCCGAAATCTTGCAGTACACCGGCATGACCCGCCGCCCGGTGTTCATTCCTGCCGTGGGCAACTACGCACAAGGCATGCTGGTGCAGCTGCCCCTGCACTTGGATCTGCTGCCCGGCGCGCCCAAAGCGCAAGATTTGCACGATGCGCTGGCCAGCCACTACGCCCAGACCAACACGGCTGCGCAGTGGGTGAAGGTGCTGCCGCCCACCGACGACAACAAGCTGGCCGCAGATACGCTGGCCAACACCAACCATCTGGAGCTGCGTGTGTTTGCCAATGAGCAATACCGCCAGGCCGTGCTAATTGCGCGCCTGGACAATCTGGGCAAGGGTGCCAGCGGCGCTGCCGTGCAGAACCTGCAACTGATGCTGGGTTTGTAAACTGCAGCAATGTCCGGTACACCAAGCGGCCTGCGGGCCGCTTTTTCATGCCTGAATAAATATGAATGAAAACAGGCTCTAGCGCTTTATAGGTAAGCACTGGTAGCTATATTTTGTGAAGATTGCATGTCGGTATCGTCTGAACATGCGGCGACTGTGCGCCGCGCTACGTTGATCGGTCTGGTGGCCGTGCTGTGCTGGAGCAGCACCGTGGGGCTGATGCGCTCCATCGCCGAAGGGCTGGGTGCGCTGGGGGGCGCCGCGGTGCTGTACACCGTCAGTGCTGCGCTGGTGCTGCTGGTGCAGGGGCTGCCGTCCCAAGCGCAGCTGCGGGCGGCATCGCGCATCTACCTGATCGTGGGAGGCTTGCTGTTTGCCTTCTATGAGATTTGCCTGTCGGTCGCCATTGGCTTGGCCGATGGGCGCACCCAGTCGATGGAGCTGGGCACCATCAACTACCTGTGGCCGTGTTTGACGATAGTGCTGGCCGTGGTCTTGCGCCAGCAGCAAGCGCGCTGGTGGCTGTGGCCGGGTGTGGCGCTGTGCCTGTGGGGTTTGGTGCGGGTGGTGGGTGCTGACACGGGCAGCCAGCTGCCGTGGTGGCAATCGCTGGTGCGCAATATGGCCGCCAACCCGCTGGCCTATGGTTTGGCCTTTGGTGCGGCGGTGATGTGGCCCACCTACTCATTGCT
>JAFAGF010000271.1 GCA_023422975.1 Pseudomonadota bacterium | reverse complement strand
CAACCCGTGGTGCTCCAGGCCTTGGGCGGCGGCATGGTGGCTGCCTTTGCTACCGCACTGGGCACAGTGCCGGTCGTGTTCTCTCACAGCATGAGCGCACGCACCCAGGACACCTTGTTTGGCTTTGGCGCTGGCGTGATGCTGGCGGCTTGTGCGTTCTCGCTCATCCTGCCCGGAATGGAGGCTGTGCGCAGCCAAGGCATGTTAGGCGGCTCGGATGGTGCAGCGGCGGGTGTCGTAGGTGCCGCCATCTTGCTGGGCGCAGCGGTCATGCTGCTGATAGACCGCGTACTTCCCCATGAACACTTCATCAAGGGCCGCGAAGGCATGGATCTGGACGCCGCGCGACGCCTTCAACGCACGTGGCTCTTTGTGTTTGCCATCACCTTGCACAACCTGCCAGAGGGGCTGGCCATTGGCGTCGGCTACGCCAGCGATGGCATGGCTGGCAATGCGCTGGCCACAGGGATCGCCATTCAGGACGTACCCGAGGGTTTGGTCGTTGCCATGGCCTTGCTGACGGCAGGCTATAGCCGCAAAGTCTCCGTGGTGCTGGGGATGCTCAGTGGTCTGGTCGAGCCAATTGGCGCCGTGCTCGGGGCTGCCGTAGTCAGTACGTCGGCGGGCATCTTGCCCTGGGGCTTGGGGTTTGCAGCGGGCGCCATGCTGTTTGTCATCAGCCACGAGATCATTCCCGAGTCACACCGCAAAGGCCATGAAACCTTTGCCACAGGCGGCCTCATGCTGGGTTTTGTGTTGATGATGGTGATGGACACCGCACTGGGCTAGCGCAAGCCCCACCCAACAATGTATCCGCGTAGTCATACGGAAAAACACTACGCCAAGCTCAGACTGCACGTACGCCACCATATGCAATAGCTGTGAAAGAGTGTCTTCATTGCCTGACCACTTTATTCCCAAGGAAGACACCCATGACCTATCGCCTCTTGCTCTCAAGCCTCGCTGTTGCTGCACTGGCTGGCTGCGCTGGCTTTCTCAATGACCCCTCTGCCACCGCAGAGCTCAAACCCACCACCAACAGCACAGTCACCGGCAAAGTGCATTTTGTGCAGCATAAGCACGGGATGGTGAAGGTGACCGGCCAAGTCAGCGGGCTCAAACCCAACTCGGAGCATGGCTTTCACATCCACGAAAAAGGCGATTGCTCCGCCCCTGATGGCACCAGCGCAGGCGGCCACTTCAACCCCGGCAATACGGCCCATGGCAAACATGGTCATGCACCACAGCATGCAGGGGACTTGCCCAGCCTGCGCGCCAATGCCAGTGGCATGGCCATCGTGCAGTATGAAACCGACCAGATCAGTCTAGGCAGCGGTACCAACAACATTGCAGACCGTGCTTTGATCGTGCATGCCGACCCTGACGACTACAGCACCCAGCCCACTGGCAACGCAGGCGCACGGCTGGCATGCGGCGTCATTCAGCGTCAGTAACACTTAATCTACTGATATCTCTGGCAGCCACCACACCCAACACCAGTGGCGATAACGCCCAGGCCTGCTCTCCATCAAAAAACCGACGCATGAATATGCGTCGGTTTTTTTAATGTTTTTCGCGTGTAGCGCTTATCCAGAAAGCGCTTGCAGCTATGTTTTTTTAAACTCAGGCATGTACTCATTTAGCCCGATCGCTATCCCTACATACCCATGCATGCAACATAGCCTTGTACAGCCATCGACGCCAGGTTCTCGAACTCAGACAATGGCGACCATCGCAGCTGCAGGCTTTGTTTGTGCAATCTGAAAAATCATCGTTGGCCGCCCTCACCATTGGTGCTTTGGGCGTGGTGTATGGCGATATCGGCACCAGCGTGCTGTATGCGCTCAAAGAAGTTTTTAATTCCGGCCATGTCGCGCTCACCCCTTCCCATGTGTACGGGGTGCTTTCTCTGGTGGTGTGGACGGTCACCGTCATCGTCTCCCTCAAATACGTCACCTTGGTGCTGCGCGCAGACAACCGCGGCGAAGGCGGTCTGGTGGCCATGCTGGCATTGGCAGCCAGTGCCGTAGAAGGCCATCCCCGCTTGCGCCGCTGGTTGATGGCCATTGGTATTTTTGGCACCTGCCTGTTTTACGGCGATGGGGTGATTACACCGGCCATTTCTGTGCTGTCGGCCGTGGAAGGGCTGGCCGTGCTCTCCCCCCGCTTTTCGTCAGCCGTGGTGCCGCTGACTTTGCTGATTTTGTTCGTGTTATTTGCGGTGCAAAAGCGAGGCACTGCGGGTATTGGTCGTTGGTTTGGCCCCATCATGGGGCTGTGGTTCCTCAGCTTGGCTGCACTGGGCTTTTGGCACATCGCCCAGCATCCGCAAATTTTGTGGGCCCTCAGTCCCCACCATGCCTTTGCGTTTGTGTGGGAAGAGCCTGCGGTGGCCTTTGTGTTGCTGGGCGCAGTCGTGCTGTGCGTCACCGGTGCCGAAGCGCTGTATGCGGACTTGGGACATTTTGGTAAACGCCCCATCCGCCACGCGTGGTTTGGCATTGCCATGCCAGCCCTGTTGATCAATTACTTGGGGCAAGGCGCTTTGCTACTGCAACAGCCTGATGCTGTCAGCAACCCCTTCTTTGCCATGGCACCACGCGCATTGCTGCTGCCCATGGTGGCACTGGCCACCGCAGCCACAGTCATTGCCTCGCAAGCGCTGATTACAGGCGCATTCAGTGTTACCAAGCAGGTGATACAGCTGGGCTACCTGCCACGCTTGCAAGTGCTGCACACCAGCGAAACGGACACCGGCCAGATTTACCTGCCTTTGGTGAACTGGGGGCTGTGCGCTGGCATTGCGCTGGCGGTTATTTTCTTCCAGTCCTCCGGCGCTTTGGCTGCGGCTTATGGCATTGCCGTCACGTTGGACATGCTGATCACCACAGTGCTGACTTTCTTTGTCGTGCGCTGGGGATGGAAATACCCGCTGCTGCCCGTCGCTGCGGCCACCCTCTTTTTCTTGGCCGTGGATGTGAGCTTTTTTGCCTCTAACTTGCTCAAACTTGCCGACGGTGGCTGGTTCCCGCTGGCCATTGGTGCTGGCATGTTTGTGCTGATGCGTACCTGGCATACCGGACGCGAGCTGGTCATGCAATCGCTGCGCCCCCACGCCTTGCCCTTGGTTGATTTTTTAACCATGCTGCGCCGCGATAGCGTCACGCGCGTAGAAGGGACGGCCGTATTTTTGTCGTCCCAAGTTGGAACCGTGCCTAGCGCATTGCTGCACAACCTCAAACACAACAAAGTGCTGCATGCACGCAATGTGTTTGTCACGGTGCGCAACCATGAAGTGGCGCACATCCCGTCTGCTAGCCGCGCTAGCGCGCATGACTTGGGCCATGACTGCTGGCAGGTGGTGCTGCACTTCGGCTTCAAAGATGATCCGCATGTGCCCAACGCACTGACCTTGCTTTCTTTCCGGGGTGAACTGCCCAAAGCTTCTGTCATGGAAACCAGCTACTTTCTCTCTCGGGACATCATCGTGGCACAGCATGGCCGCGGCATGGCACTGTGGCGCGAGAAGCTATTTGCACAGATGTACCGCAACGCCAGCTCGGCAGCAGATTTCTTACACCTGCCCAACCGCAATGTGGTGGAGCTGGGTAGCCAAATCGTGATTTAAGACGCAGCGCTAAACACCGCAAGCACATGGGCGTAGCTGTCCGGCACCTGCTACTAGGGTTGCTGCTTGTTGCCGTGCAACCATGCAGCAACCACAGTCAGCCCGTTGACACCTGCGCTGCTGCTTGTAGCGCCCAAACCGCTATGCTGCATGCACGCAACCTTATGCCTTTGGGGAAGCTATGCCCCAAGACATGCACGCAGGCCTGACCGATGCCTTCGGACATGGCATCACCCGCCATTTTCTCGAGACCTATGTTGACGAAATGTATGTGCATGATGCCCAAGGCCAGTTCGTGGACGTCAACCTGACCGCATGCAATAACTTAGGGTACACACGCGAAGAGATGCTGGGCATGCGCGTGGAGCAAATCTCTGAACTGGATCGCACCGTTTTGGAGCAGATATGGGCACGCCAAATACCAGGCAGCAACACCATGTCGGCCAACCAGCACCGCCGCAAAGACGGAAGCTATTACCAGCTGGATGTGCACATCACGTGCTTGGAAATCCACGGAGAAAAATATTTCATGGGACTGGGCCGCAGGGCAGAAGAGCGCCACAGCATTGAAGCCCAGATTCTGCAGCTCAATGCCCAGCTCGGAAACTTGCTGCATGAACGTACCCTGCAGTGGGAAGCCAGCTCGCGCATGCTGGAAACGTTCATGGAACAAACCCCTGACGGGGTGTTCATCAAGGACAACGAGGGGCGCTATCAATACGTCAACCCAGCCTTACTCCAACGGTCTGACCTGCGCCGCAGTGATGTTCTTGGCCATACTGATACAGAGCTGTTCGCCCCAGACCTTGCACAGCAATATCTACAGACCGATCAAAAAGCACTAGCAACCAATCGCCCCATCGTCTACGAAGAGCAGTTGCTCATCGACAACAAGACGCAGTTTTTCAATGTGATGAAGACCCCCTATCGCGATGCTAACGGGCAGGTGGCGGGAGTCCTTGGCATAACACGCGACATCACAGAAACACGCCATACGCAAGATCAGCTTGCGCACAACTACAAGATGTTGTGCCAAGCAGAGCGCATTGCCAAAGTTGGTAGTTGGACACTGAACTTGGACACAAACACGTTCACCAACTCCGAAATGCTGGCCATCATGAATGGCCAAGGCCCGGAAGACCCTCCGCTGACACCACAGAGTCTGTCTTCGATGATTCCGCCTGAGCAGCACCAGCTACTGAGTCAAGCCATTCAAGAATGCCTGCTGCACGGCACGCCCTACACCATTGATGTACAGCACAAGCGCCCGGGCGGAGGGTATTTTCCAGGGCGTATTCGCGGTCAGGCCTTTCGCAATGCCCAGGGCCGCATCACCATGCTGCACGGTACGCTGCAGGATTTGACCGACTCTGTGGAGGCCGAAGAACGCCTGCAGAGCCTGGCAGACAATCTGCCCAATGGTGCTATTTTTCGCTGTGAGCAAACAGGGGCAGAGCGTTTGTGTCTGCGCTACGTCAGCGCGGGAATCATTGGGTTGTTGGGCATGAGCCCCCAAGGCTTGATGAGCGATCAAAGCCGCTTTGCCGAGCTATTTCTCCAAGATGACCGCATTGCATTTTTCGATGCGATGCTCCAGTCGCTCACCAGCAAGACCCCGTTTATTCATGTGTGCCGTATGGTGCATACCAATGGCAGCTGGCGCTGGATGCGCATTCGCGCCATGGCACGCCAGACCCACGAGGCAGTGTACTGGGAAGGTATTTTGTTAGACATCACGGCTGAGCACATCGCCCAGCAAGAGCTGCAAAACGCCAAAGAAGCGGCAGAAGCCGCCGAGCGCGCCAAATCCGAATTTTTGGCCACGATGAGCCATGAGATTCGCACACCCATGAATACTGTGATTGGCATGACACAGTTGCTGCAGCAAACCCCGATGTCCCCCAAGCAGCGCAATTACCTGGATAAAGTGGGCCTATCAGCCAACACGCTACTCAAAATCATCAACGACATCTTGGACTTCTCCAAACTGGAAGCTGAGATGCTGCAGATTGCCCCCGTCAGCTTTCAGCTCGATGAACTGCTGGAGTCCGTCACGTCCGTCACAGGACTGCGGGCAGAGCAAAAAGGCATTGAAATTATCTACAACATCGCTCCCAGCGTACCGCGCCGCCTGCTGGGAGACCTGCAACGCCTTAGCCAAGTGCTGACCAATTTGGTCAGTAATGCCATCAAATTCACAGATCGAGGCGAGATTGTGATCAGCATGCATGCGCAGTCCAACCCCTCTCTCCATGCTGAAAACTACAGCTTGCATGTGTCAGTGCGAGACACCGGCATCGGTATTCAAGCCGCGCACATGCCGCTGCTGTTTCAGCCCTTTGCACAAGCCGAAGCCCATACCAGCCGCCGCTTTGGCGGCACCGGCCTAGGGCTGGCCATCTGCCACAAGCTGGTCACTCTCATGGGTGGCAGCATCTCGGTGCGCAGCCAGCCTGGGCAAGGCAGCGAGTTCAACTTCGATGTGCAGTTAAAAGCACAGGCGTCCGATACGCTGCCCAAAAGCTTTTCCACACCACACTGCCGCGTGCTGGTGGTCGATGACAACTTGATGGCGCGAGAAATTCTCTCGCAGATGGTGCAGGGTTTTGGGCTGGAATGCGCCACAGCCTCTAGTGGCCCTGAAGCACTCACCATGCTGGAAACTGCCAGCCAGCAAAACATGCCCTTTGAGCTGGTGCTGATGGACTGGCAAATGCCGGGCATGGATGGTTTGCAAGTGGCTGAGCGCATTCGGCAGCACCAGCACCTGAGCAGTACGCCAGCCATGCTGATGGTGACTGCCTACTGCCGGGATGAAGTGCTGGAGCGTGTTGCGCAATTACAGCTGCAAGGCCTTCTGATCAAGCCTGTCACTGAGTCGGTGTTATTTAACGCCATCCAAGATAGCCTGCAACTGCACAGCTCTCACCATGTACTGCCATCCAAAGGGCTGGGAAAAGCGACTGCCTTCACGCCTCCGGCTAGCTTGCGCCATCGTCGCATTCTGGTGGTGGATGACAACGCCCTCAACCGTGAAGTCGCCCAGGATTTTTTAGAGCTGGCGGGTGTACAAGTCACCACCGCCAGTAGCGGGCGCGAAGCACTGGCCTTGTTGGAGCAGCGCGATCTGGATGCTGTGCTGCTGGACGTGCAAATGCCGGAAATGGATGGCCTGGAAGTCGCTCGCCGCATTCGCAGCAACAGCCAGTGGGCGCAGTTGCCCATCTGGGCCCTAACTGCCCAGGCCCGACAAGAAGACCGACAAGCCATTTTGGCCAGCGGCATGCATGGCCAATTGACCAAACCAATTGATGCACAAGTGCTGTACGACACCTTGGATCAAGCCTTGGCCCATCTGCCTCCCGCACTGCCTGCGTCTACATCCGTGCAAGCTGCCCAGAGCGCAAACAGCGCTGGCATTGCCAGGCATTTTGCTGGGCACCAAGACCGTATCCAGCGCCTGCTGCGTGCCTTTATTCGAGACTTTGCGCATGCACCGGCGCACATACTAGAACTCCATGCCGCGCAAGACTGGAAAGCCCTCAGTCTGCTGGCACACACACTCAAGGGCTCTTTGGGATACCTGGATCAGCCAGCCGCCATGCATGCCATGGAAAATTTAGAGTGGGCCTGCCTGCAAGAACATGCATCCTCTGCGTTGGCAGAAAGTGCCTCCACCCAGTTGCAAGCCGTTTTGGCACATGTAGCGCAGCGCCTGACACCACCCAGCACCTCCTCCGTAGCACACAGCACCACGCCTGATACCGCCCTGCTACAAGCCACGGTGCAGCAAGCGATTCCGCTGATCCGACGTGGAGACTATGCAGGCATGCAACTGCTGGAGCAGGTCGAAAGCCATTTACGCGGCAGCCCATTGCACGGCCTGGCAGCGCGTGCCTTGGCTTTGGCGGAAGATTTGGAGCCCGATGCTGCATGCACTTGCCTGCACACCTTGATTGAAGCATTCAACGCCCCGTCTGCTGATCCAACACCTTTATGAGCAGCATGCCATGACCCTTATGCGCCCTCTCAAGCATCAACACTCGGTATCCATTTTGATAGTGGATGACGAGCGACTCAACCGCGCGACCTTGGCGGAGCTGCTGCAGCCGAACTACCAGGTGCTACTGGCCAAAAATGGGGATAGCGCGCTGGAAATTGCCCGCGATGAATGCATGCAACTGGCTCTGGTGCTTCTGGATGCCAGCATGCCCGGCATGAGTGGCTACGAAGTGCTGCAAGCCTTGCGCGCTGACACGCGCACGGCACACATCCCGGTCATTTTTATCACAGGCAAAAGTGATGAAGCTGCTGAAGAGTACGGGCTGCGCTTGGGGGCTGCCGACTACGTCTCCAAGCCGATACGCCCAGCTGTGCTGCAGGCACGGGTCAAAAACCAAGTTGATCTGTTCTTGCGCAAACGAGAACTTGAACATCTGGCGCTGGCGGACGGCTTGACGGGACTGGCCAACCGACGTCACTTTGACGATGTGCTGGAGCAAGCACACCGGCACAGCAGCCGCTCTGGCGAATACCTGGGGCTCGCTTTGATCGACATTGACCACTTCAAACAGTTCAATGACCACTACGGCCATCTGCAGGGCGACGACGCATTGCGTGCCGTAGCCGGTGCCATGCGCCAGCATGCACAAAGGGCTGGTGATTGCGCGGCACGTTATGGTGGTGAAGAATTCGCATTTGTCAGCCTCGGCGCCAAAGAATCGCTGCCGACCTTGGTGGAAAACTTTCGCCAGAGCATCCAACAACTGGGGATCACCCATAGCGCCTCGGCCACCGGGCAACTGACCGTCAGCGCAGGTGTCGTCGTCTGTGGGCCGCACCTTCGCACCAGCGTGCCCGAACTTTTGGCTGCAGCAGATCAGCTGCTCTACCAAGCCAAGTCCCAAGGACGTAACCGCATGGTGCAACAGGTGTGGGAGTAACGCGTGGAACGTGGTGCGTGGTGCATGCCACCCACGCACCGTAAGCACTATCCTGCAGCACCGAGCTTTCTCACCACCCAATCGCCTAAGCTTTGCAGCTTGCGTGTGTACTGATGAGCGGTTGCCGTCAGCAGGTGCACGGGCAACACCTGCTGTCATTACCTAGCGAGCAAGGCATCCACCCGCTGCAGGCTGACGCTGGGGTGGCGGGCAGCATCTCGTGTCCTTCCTCACAGACCAGTGGGCTGGCACTGCGCACAGCCCCCTCCTATGCTGACGCCATGTTGTACTGCACATTCGCCCGCATGGTCACCGCTTTGGTGGTGGTGCTTGGTTGGTGGCTAGCTTCGCCACTTCAGGCCCAACCGCTGAGCCTTGCCAACCACTACCACACGGGTATAGAGCTGCACGCCTATTGGGTCAGTGAAAAATACGA
>JAFAGF010000079.1 GCA_023422975.1 Pseudomonadota bacterium | reverse complement strand
CCACCGCGCAAATGCCCCACAAACTGCGCAGCAAAACGCAGCAGCACTTGGGTCAAGGCCCCGCCAGACATCAGCTCTGCGGCGAAGATGAAAAACGGCACCGCCATCAGCGGGAAGCTGTCGATGCCGGTGAACATCTCCTTGAACACCACCAACTGGGGGTATTTGCCACCCACAAAAACGGCAATCGCCGAGGCAATCGCCAACGCAAATGCCACGGGAAAGCCCAGCACCATCAACAGCACCAGGCCAATAATCAGTGTCAAAGTCATTGTTTTTCCTTGTTTTGACCCTGCTTACTGCGAGCCTGCTGCTTCGCCATCGATTTCTTCAGAGCGCTCAAACTCCCCCTCCAGGATGTACTTGCGCGCAATCAGCAGCAGGTGCACCAGCATCAGCACAAAGCCCACAGGCATGGCTGCATAGATGAAGGAAATCGGAATGTCCGTGGCCGCCGTGCTTTGAAAACGTGTGCGCCACACGTAATCGCTGGAGGCATACGCCATAAAGACAAAAAAGGCCGACAAACCCAGCACCACCACCGTGCGCATCACACGCGCCGTACGCGTGCTGACTGCGCGGTGCAGGTTGTCAATGGCGACATGGCCACCAAAGCGCAGCGCCAAACCCGCGCCCAAGAAAGCCACCCAAATCATCATGTGGCGTGCCACTTCTTCCGCCCAGATGATGGAATCCCCCGTGGAGTAGCGCAGCACCACATTGGAAAAAATGATGATGGCCATGGCCAGCAACAACAAAATAAGTAACCAGCGGTTGGCTGCCACCAAGCCGCGTTCAAAGCGATCCAGCATAGGTTGTCGTATGGGCGCAGCCATGCCCACGCATGTGCAAGCCCCACAGCTCTTTCTTTAAAGAGTCCACTCTTCCTGCCAGCCGTGCTGGGTATGCACAGGCCTGCAGGCACCGATGCGCAACATCGCGCTGCGTCACTGCCAAACAGCAAAAAGCCTGCGGGCTGATGAGCACTCGCAGGCCTTGCACTACCGCAGCGGTACAACGGAAGCTGCGCTTCCTTACTTCACGTTGGCAATGGCGTCCAGCGTTTGCTGGCCGAACTTCTTGGCGTACTGCTTGTAAGCAGGCTCCAAGGCGGTGCGGAAGGCTGCAGCGTCCACTTTCTCGACCACTTGCATGCCATGGCTCTTGGCCATTTCCACACCCTTGGCTTCCACGTCATCCACGAAAGCGCGTGAAGCCTGTGCACCCGCCTTGGCACCTTCGGTAAAGGCGGCCTTTTGGGCGTCATTCAAACCGCCCCAGAATGTGGGCGACAGCACCAGCACCACAGGGGCGTACACGTGCGAAGTCAATGTCAGGTGCTTTTGCACTTCCCACAGCTTGGAGGAGGTAAGCACCGAAATGGGGTTTTCCTGACCGTCGATCGTGCCTTGCTGCAAGGCGCTGATCACTTCGGGCCAAGACATGGGCGTGGGCGCTGCGCCCAATGTACGGAAGGCGGTGATGTGCACAGGGTTTTCTGTCACGCGGATCTTCAGACCCTTCATGTCCGCCACGTTCTTGACTGCCACTTTGTTGTTGGTCAGGTGACGAAAGCCTTGCTCACCCCAGGCCAGCGCGACCAAGCCGCGCTGCTTGAACTTGGCCAGCAGGTCTTGACCAAACTTGCCATCCAGCACTGCACGGGCGTGCTTGGTGTCACGGAACAAGAAAGGAATATCCACCACACCCACATCGCTGACAAAGTTGCTCAAAGCGCCGGTTGAGACGATGGCCGCCTCCACGGTGCCCAGTTGCAGGCCTTCAATCAGCTCACGCTCACCGCCCAGCGCGCTGGAGGGGAAGTGCTTGACGGTGAATGCACCGCCCGTGGCTTTTTCTGCGGAATCGGCCCATGCCTTGGCGGCAGCGCCGTAGTGCGAATTCACAGCCAGTGCGTAGCCCAGCTTCACTTCTTTGGGGGCAGCCACTGCGGTGCCCGCAGTCAGCGCCACAGCTGCAGAGGCGCAAGCGGCAATAAAAGTACGGCGAATCATGACCATGGAGTTGTCCCTCGTTGTCCAGCAATTGAACGCGTTCACCGCTCGCTTACCTCGCAGAGCACGCAGGGTCTCTACAAAGGTTGGGGTCACGATAAAGCGCTTGGTATTTGAAAGTCTGGTGCACATTGTAAAAAATTTGATCCAGCCCAAACTGCGGACAAATCCCCATAGCAAACCCTTAAAAATCAAGAAAAAACAGTCACTTACGCATCAAAAAAACGAGTAAATACACCTCTACGTGTTTGTACGCACATACCGAAAAACGAAGGCTGGCGTGGATTGCGCGAAGAGTCCCTGCCTCAAGCTGCGACAAATCGTTACCCAGTGTTTCCTGAACCTACAATAAAACCTACCGAACACCCTTGGAACACCCCGCACCATGGCAGCACGCACACCACTCCCCGCAAAAAGCAACGACTCTGGCCTGGTCACAGGCTTGGTCTTTACAGTCGTGGTGTTGGTGGCCGCTTTGATCGTGGGTGGCTACTGGATGCAAAAGCAGCGCGGCGATGCCGCTGAGCGCACCCAAGCCAATGCCTACCAAAACTACCTGAACAACACGCGCCCTACCCCCATGCCGCGGGCAGCTGAAGCATCTGCCGTACGCAACCAGCAGGCGCAAGCGCAGGCAACCCGCAAATACCTGCTGGATCACCCCGCCGTCACACCCGGCACCGGGTTTGACAAACCCGGCGTACAGACCACAGGCAAGGCGATCGTGCAAGCCATTGACCAGGCCAAGGGCCTGTAAGCACGCCACAGCTTCGCGGCGCAGATATACAAAAAAAGAGCTGCCAGCGCAGGAATTTATTGGGTTTTGCATAGAAAACATATGCAAACCCTTTAAAGCCAAGCGCTGGCAGCTCTTTTTTTAACAGCACAGCCATCGAGACCCTCTGTCAGAAGGCCTTCCTGCGCAGTTTGTGCTTTATTTTTTGTGCGCCTTCACCCAATCGGCAACCTGCTGCACAAACTTTTGAATGAAGGCATGGCTGCGTTCGCTCACCGCGCCGTCGGCAGTAAAGAAGTCGTCCTTGTATTGGAGGAACATCTCCGGCTGGCCCAGTGTGGGCATGTTCAAATACGCCAAGATATTGCGCAAATGCTGCTGTGCCAGCGCCGTACCAATCGCGCCGGGCGACATGCCCGCTACCGCGGCAGGCTTGCCGTCCCACACACTGTGACCATAAGGGCGCGATCCCTGGTCCAATGCGTTCTTCAGCACGCCAGGAATGGAGCGGTTGTATTCCGGCGTGAGAAACAGCACACCATCCACGCCACGCAAGGCATCTCGAAACTGTTTGACCGCAGCCACCTCATTGCCATCGGCATCTTGGTTATACAGCGGCAACTCACCAATCGCGACTTCTTGGAAATGCACACCTTCGGGCGCCATCTTCATGATGGCCTGCGCCAATTGGCGGTTGAACGAATCTTTGCGCAGGCTGCCCACAATGATGGCAACTTGGATTTGGCTCATAACATTCACTCCTTGGTTGGGGTTGGTGACCGCTGCATTATGAAACTACCCGACCCAGCCTGGCACGTGGGCACGCGCCAACAGCCGCTGCCCGCACCCACCCCATCAGGCACAATGCCTGCTGCTTTGCGCCGCCTTGCCTGTCTTTGAATGAACGCCCCATCCGCCTCTTTGCCCTCTGCTCCTGCGCTAGAACTGCAACACGTACACCTGCAGCGTGGCCGCACCCAAGTCTTTGAGGGGCTGAGCCTGCAACTGCATGAACCCCGTATTGGCTTAATTGGCGACAACGGCGCAGGCAAGACCAGTTTGCTGCGCCTGCTGTGCGGCTTGGAAGTACCCGATCAGGGCCAGGTACTCAGCCAAGGCCAGAACCTGCACGCCGCTGGCAGCCAGCGTGCACGCTGGGTGGGCATGATGTTTCAAAACCCCGATGACCAAATCATCTTCCCCACCGTGGTGGAAGAGCTGGCGTTGGGCTTGCAGCCCCAAGGTTTGAACAAAAAAGCGGCCCAGGCCCAAGCGCGGCAGTTTCTGCAGACACGCGGCCTGCAGGATTGGGCCGATCGCGCCGTCACCAGCCTCAGCCAAGGCCAGCGCCAGCATGTGTGTTGGCTGGCGCTGCTGCTGGCCGGCCCACGAAGCCTGCTGCTGGATGAGCCTTACGCCAGCCTGGATTTGCCCAGCCAAGCGCAGTTGGCACACGATATGGCGCAGGCTCCGCAGCAAATTATTGTCTCTACCCATTTGCTCGACCACGTACGTCATTTCCCGCGCGTACTCTGGATGGCGGGCGGCCGCGTGCGTGCCGATGGACCGGGCGCACAGGTGTGCGCCGCTTACGAAGCCGATGTGCGCACGCGCATC
>JAFAGF010000197.1 GCA_023422975.1 Pseudomonadota bacterium | reverse complement strand
GGCGGGCGGCAGCGCCGACACGCTGCGAGCGATCAGCGCAGTGAATTGATCAAATCAATGTATTGCTGCTTGGCTTCGTCTGCGGTGGTGTCCTTGAGCTTTTCCCAGGCATCCCACTTGGCGCGCCCCACCATATCGGTAAAGCTGGGCTTTTTGGCTTCGTTGTCACCCTCGGTGGCTTGCTTGTACAGCGCGTAAATCTTCAGCAGCGTGGCGTTGTCGGGGCGCTCGCTCAGCGAGGTGGAGTTTTTGACGGCTTCTTCAAACGTAGCGTTGATGTCGGACATGCGACGGTCTCCTTATGGTTGGTATCGGCGCAGTGTAGCCAAAATTCGCCAAAAAAGTACGCTCGTTCTAAATATTCAAACCATGGGCAGATAGGCCTTGCGTGGCACCGCACCTTTGAAAACGCCGCAGGCTGGTACAGCCCCGTAAAAAAGGGCGTGACCTGCGCCACGCCCCTACAAAAACCTTGAAACCTGCAGCCAGTGGAGGCTGCGCCTCCTGTCGTTCTTTTAGAACTTGTGGGTAATACCCACCGCGAAGGTGTTGCTGCGCTCCAGCTTCTTCCACACTTCAGCCTTGCTGTTCACGCGGCCATAGTTGGCATAGAACGAGGTGCGCTTGGACAGGGCGTAATCGGCAAACAGTTCCACCGCATTGGAGCCCTTGACCTGGCTGCTGTCATGTTTGGTGATGCGCGCGTACTGCACACCCACGCGTGTGGCCTTGCCCACTGGGGCAGCAATGCCCAGGCCCCAGCCATCGCCCTCGGAGGTTTTTTCGCTGCGGGTGTACAACGCACTGGCTTCCAAGAAACCAAAGTTGTATTTGGCGCCCAAGGAGAAGCCGTTGCGGTTATCGGTGGCGCCCACGGCAGCCTGGGTGGACTGGCTCTTGGGCTGGAAGGCGGCGCCCACGGTCAAGCCACCGTTTTGGTAGCTGGCAGCCAGTTGCAGAAAGTCTTTCTTGTCGCCCGCAGTACCGCTGACCGTTTCAGAGAAGCCATAGGCCACACGGGCCTGAAAGCCGCTGAACTTGGGGGTGGCGTACTGGATCTGATTGCTTTGGCGCGAGCTGGTCAGCGAGCCATTGGCCGCCAAGCCCAGCACCTTCAAGGCGCTGGAGCCATCGGCGGTACCGTTCAGGTCAAACACGCCCATCAGGCGGTTTTGCGGGGTGGTGGTGCGGCCCAGCATCACTTCACCAAAGCCACCCGACAAACCGACCCACGATTGGCGCTTGAAGCCGCCATCCCAAGCGCCGGTATCGCTCTTGACGCCATCGGCTTCAAGCTGAAAGTTCACCTTCAGACCATTGCCCAAATCTTCAGAACCACGGAAGCCAAACAAGGTGGTGCTGTCATAGCTGGTCACCATATTGGCATTCGCGGCATCGGTGTAAGTACGCCCCAAACCTGTGTCAATCGTGCCGTAGATCGCCACGTTGGACTGTGCAGCTGCACCACCGGCCATTGCGGCCAAAAACACTGCTACCGCGACTTTCGTATGTTTGCTCATTTGCTTTCCGTCATGTTGTGAAACTGATGCGGCCATCCCTGCCCGCTGACAGCGATTGGAAATTCCGCAAATGACAACACGACGGCACAACCATGACAGTTTGGTTGCTCGCAACACTTCAGCGACTGCGCTGCGCTGCCAGCCCATGCGCCAGCAGCACCAAGGCGGCAGTGATAGCGATGGCAATCATGCTCATCGCCATGCCTTCGCCCATCGAACCTTGCTCAAACTGCCGCCAGACATACACCGCCACCGTCTGCATGCCTGTTGGCGCCAGCAGCAACGACGCCACCAACTCCCGCGAGGCAATCGCAAACACCAGCAACATGGCCGCCAGCACGCTGGGTGCCAGCAGCGGCGCCACCACGCGTGCCAGCATCTGCCACACGCTAGCGCCGTGCACACGCGCCGCAGACTCCAGATGCACACTGACTTGCTGCAGCGCTGCATGGGCATACCGAATCGGATAAGGCAGTAGCAAGCAGGCGTATGCGAGCAGCAAAATCACCCAGGTGTTGTAGGGCGTGATGGGCAGCCACGGCTGGTTCCACGCCAAGATCAAGCCCACTGCCACCACAATGCCCGGCACGGCATTGGGCAAGACAGACAACATATCCAGCGCCTGTGCCGTGCGACTGCGCAAACGCACGCTGCAGTACGCCACCAGCGCCCCCAGCACCCCGACCAACACCGCGGCACCCAAGGCCAGTGCAAAACTGGTTCCCAATGCCTGCAAGGCTTCTGAGCCGCGGGCAAACACGGCGGCAAAATGGCGCAGCGTCCAGTTCTCCCACGCCATGCCACCTGACAAGGTGCCTGTGAAGGCCGTAGCAGAAATCGAGCACAGCGGCAGCGCCGTGGCACATGCCCCCGCCACGGCAAAAACCAGCAGCACCGGCACGCGCCAGACACCCAGTTCCACCCGCTGCAGGGCCTGCGGTTTTCCGTCCGTGGCTTCATAACTGCGCCCTGCCAGCAAGCGGCGCTGGCCCATATAGGCCAGCACAGCCAGCCCCATCAGCACCAGCGACAACATGGCCGCACCGGGCAAGTCAATCGGCCAGTCCGACAAGCGCTGCTCAATCCCCGTCACCAGCACCTCAAAACCGACATTGGACGCCAGCACCGCAGGCGTGCCGTACTCCTCAATCGTCATCGCAAACACCAGCAAGCCACTGGCTGCCATCGCGGGCAATGTCAGCGGCAAGCTGATGCGCCACAACGCCTGCCAAGGGCTGGCACCGCACACGCGTGCCACCACGGCCAAACGCCCTCCGGCCGCAGCCGCTGCACGTGAAACAGCGAAATACACCACCGGAAAGAGATTGAGCACCATGACCAGCACCACACCCGGCACCGAAAACAGCAGTCCCGCCGCATGCTGGCCCGTCGCCTGCTGCAGATACCCGGCAGGCTGCAGCAGCAAAATCCAGCCCATGGCCGCGATATAGGGCGGCACCATGAAGGGCACCAAAAAGCACAAATCCCACAGCGCGCTCCCAGGCAAGCACGCCAAGCCACGCAGCAGCCCCAGCGGAACGCCTACCGCCAATGCCCCCAGCACCACCCACACCCCCAGCGACACCGTATTGCCCAGCAAATGCAACAAGGCAGTGCTCTCCCATACCTTGCGCCAGTGCGACAATGGCTGTGCCCAGTCGGCTTGCGCGGCACCAGGGAAAATCGCTTGCAGCGCCACAAACAGCACCGGCACCACCACCAGCACAGCCATACCCGCCATAGCGAAAACAGGCAGCCCATGGCTGCCATTTTTGAATTGCGTCATGCGCTTGATCCTTTGCGGACAGCAGCCGCTTTCACGCTGTTGCCCGCGCTCTCATAGTGACTGACTTACTTGCGCACAAACAGCTCATCAAAGCGCTGCAGCAACGCAGCCCGGCCTGCACGCTGGGCATCAGACTCTTGCGCAAAGACTTTGAAACTATCCAGAGCCGGGCGCTTGGCAGGCACATCCGCGCGGGCAGGCAGCAGATACGCATTGGCCACCATTTTTTGGCCTTCATCCGACAGCACGTAGTCGATAAATCGCTTGGCCTGCTCTGGCTTCTTGCTGCTCTTGAAAATCATCATCGGCCGCGCTGCCACCACCGTGCCGCTGCTGGGAAAGATGATTTCCACTTTCTCGCCCTTGGCCTGCGCCGCGTAGGTCACGTAATCCACTGCACCAAACACGGCGGCCTTGGCACCCTGCAATACCGGGTTCAATGCCTGTGCATTGGCGCCAGCAATGTGCATGCCGTTGGCACGCAACTCGCCAAACAGCTTCCACGCCTGCGCACCATGCTGCGATTGCAGGCCAGAAATCAGCTCTAGCGCGGTGCCTGACTTGCTAGGGTCGGGCATGTTCACCTTGCCCTGGAATGCAGGTGCGGCGAGGTCTTTCCAGTCGCTGGGGCGTGGTGTGCCACTGGCCGGGTTCCACGCAATCGCCAAGGCAGACATGCCCTGGGCCACATACGCTGGGCCTTGGTAGGCGGCGGGCACAGTCTTGGCCAAGGGGCTGCGGTAATGCAGCAACCAACCGCGCTGGTGCAAATCTAATGCGCTGTCCCACGAAGCAGAAATCAGCACATCCACGCGGGGATTACCGGCTTCGGCCTCTACCCGGGCCATCACCTTGCCGGAGTCGGCCTGGAACACCTCTACCTTCTCTCCACCCTGTTTTTCAAAACCGTCTGCCAGCGCTTTGATCAGGCCCGCAGGGCCAGCCGTGTAGACCGTTAAGGCATACCCGGAGGTATGCATAGCCCCCAAGGCCAAAGCAGCCAGAGCGCCATGTCGCACGCGGTGAGAAAGGGAGGAAACGTGTGATGTCATACAAAAATCCGCTCAGCGGTAGAGAAGTTCAAGAGTGATGTGGTCTGTGGCACTACGCCGCAAACCAGTGCGTCAGAGAGGTATCCAGATGCAGGGCCATGCGACTGCCCGCTGTCAGGCGCTGGTCACTGGCAATGCGCACGTGCTGCGCCCAACCGGCATCGACCCAGGTGTCAAACTGGCCGCAGCGGTACTGCTGCGACACCACCTGTGCCTGCACCGGCACATGGCTCGGCTGCTGGCCGCTGCCCAGGCGCAATGCACCATGTGGCAACAGCACATGCCCTGCACCTTCGCCCCCCCGCACCGGGCGCTCCCATTGCTGGCCCTGCACATGCAGGTGCTCTGCGGTGCAATGCGCCTCCAACAAAGCGCCTAGCTTCAAAAACTGCGCCACTTCCTTGGTGCGAGGCTGCGACCACAGCGCCTGTGGTGTATCGAGCTGGTGAAACTGTCCATCCATCACCACCGCCACGCGGTCTGCCAAAGCACAGGCCTCTTCATGGTCGTGCGTGACGTACACCGCCGTACACCCCAGCTCACGCAGCAAACTAGCCATTTCAGCGCACAGGCTTTCGCGCAAGTCACGGTCCAAATTGGAGAGCGGCTCATCAAACAGCAGCAACTGCGGGCGTGCCACCACCGCCCGTGCCAGTGCCACACGCTGCTGCTGCCCACCGGAGAGGCTGGATGGTGCCCGGGCCTCCATGCCTTGCAGCCCCACCAACTCCAGCACCTGCGCCACACGCTGTTGAATGTCTGCCGCAGGCAGGCCTCGCATGCGCAGCGGAAAGCTCACATTGCCCTGCACATCCATGTGCGGCCACAGGGCATAGTCTTGAAACACCATGCCCAGCCCGCGCTGCTCAGGCGGCGTGCTGTGCTGAGCGGTGGCCACACAGCGATCGTCCATCCAGACCTCGCCGCTGCTGGGCTGCTCCAGCCCCGCCAAAATTTTCAGCAACGTGGTTTTGCCACAGCCCGATGGCCCCAGCAGGGCAATCACTTCCCCCGGTGCGATCTCCAAATCCAGCCCTGCCAGCACCGCACGCCCGCCGTACAGACGTTGCAGGCCCTGCACGCGCACGGCGGCCCCCACGGTTTGCTTGTTCTTCGCCATATGTGTATCTGTTCCACGATGGCGGCATGCTAGGGCGCAGTCATGACAAAACCATGTCAAGAACACCCGTCACGCCTTGCAGCGGCCGTGACACATGCTTAAATCTGCACACTTGAACCCTTGGCTTTGCCACGTCCTACCCATGACTGCCACCACCGTCCTCGGAGCCTGCCCGCACGACTGCCCCGACACCTGCGCGCTCATCACGACCGTCGAAGGCGGTGTTGCCACCAAAGTGCAAGGCAATGCCAACCACCCTATGACCGGCGGTGTGCTGTGCGCCAAGGTCAGCAAGTACGCCGAGCGCACCTACCACCCCGAACGCGTGCGCACGCCGCTCAAGCGCAGCGGCCCCAAAGGCAGCGGGCAATTCACACCGGTGAGCTGGGAAGAAGCCCTGAGTGACATCGCCCAGCGCCTGCACACCATTGCGCAGCACCGACCCGAGGCCATCCTGCCCTACAGCTACGCAGGCACCATGGGGCTGGTGCAAGGTGAAAGCATGGATCGCCGCTTTTTCCACCAGTTGGGAGCCAGCCTGCTGGACCGCACCATCTGTGCCAGTGCGGGCAGCGAAGCACTGCTGCACACCTACGGCGGCAAACTGGGCATGCATGTGCAGTTTTTTGCAGAAAGCCAGCTCATCCTGATCTGGGGCAGTAACTCCATCGGCAGCAATCTGCACTTCTGGCGCATTGCCCAGGAGGCCAAGCGCAACGGCGCCAAGCTGGTGTGCATTGACCCGCGCAAATCGGAGACCGCCGACAAATGCCACGAGCACCTGCAACTGCTGCCCGGCACCGATGCCGCACTGGCCTTTGCGCTGATGCACGAGCTGATCGTCAACGACTGGCTCGACCATGACTACCTTGCCCAGCACACGCTGGGCTGGGAGGCGCTCAAAGCCCGGGCGCTGGAGTGGCCACCCGCGCGCGCGGCGCAGGTCTGCGGCTTGCCTGTCGAACAAATCACCCAGCTGGCGCGCGACTACGGAACTACCCAGCCCGCTGCCATTCGCCTGAACTACGGCATGCAGCGCAGCCGCGGCGGTGGCAATGCGGTGCGCGCCGTGGCGTGTTTGCCTGCGCTGGTGGGTGCCTGGCGCCACCGCGCAGGCGGACTGCTGCTGTCCACCTCCTCCAACTCACCCGCCAACCGCGCACGGTTGCACATGCCCCAATTGCTTGGCGAGCGCCGCCCGCGCACCATCAATATGAGCACGATTGGTGATGCGCTGCTGGAGACACAAGCGGCGCGCATTGAGGCCGTGGTGGTCTACAACAGCAATCCCGTGGCGGTGGCGCCAGAGTCTGCCAAGGTAGTCTCCGGCTTTGCCCGCGACGACCTGTTTACCGTGGTGCTGGAGCACTTTCTGACCGACACCGCCGACTACGCAGACTATGTGCTGCCAGCGACCACCCAGCTGGAGCACTGGGACATCCACACCACCTACGGCCATACCGACGTGCTGCTCAACCAGCCGGCAATTGCGCCGCTGGGCCAAGCCCGCAGCAATGCACACATTTTTCGGGCACTGGCCGCCCACATGGCGCGCTACGACCCCGCATTTGCAGCCCCCCACTTTCACGACAGTGACGAAGCCTTGTGCCGCCAGGCCCTGGAAGGCAGCACCATCGATTTCGCCCAACTGCTGCAGCACGGCTTTGCCCAGCAGGCGTTGCCCGATGCGCCCTTTGCCAACGGCGGGTTTGCCACCCCGTCGGGCAAGTGCGAATTTTTCAGTGAAGCTTTGGAGAAAATGGGCATTAGCCCGCTCCCAGATTACCTGAGCAACTATGAAAATCAGAGTAATTACTACCCGTTGGCGATGATCTCACCGCCTGCGCGCAACTTCATGAACTCCACGTTTGTGAACGTCAAAACCCTGCGCCACATTGAAGGCCGGCCCGCGCTGGAGATCCACCCCGCAGACGCTGCAGCACGCGGCATTCACGACGGTGACACGGTGCGGGTGTTCAATGCCCGCGGCACCCACGTTTGCCATGCCGCCGTGAATGGCCGTGCACGCCAGGGGGTGGTTGTGGGGCTGGGCATTTGGTGGCGCAAGGACGGTGCCAATGGCACGAATGTGAACGAACTCACCCACCAGCACCTCACCGACATCGGCCGCGCACCAGCGTTCTACGACTGTGCGGTGCAGGTGGAACTTCAGGCCTGACCCCCATGCCCTTTCAATTTCCAGCTTCCATGGACTTCAACGACCTGTACTTCTTCGTACAGGTGGTGCAACACGGTGGTTTTGCCCCTGCAGGCCGTGCGCTCAGCCAACCCAAGTCCAAACTCAGCCGACGCATCGCATTGCTGGAAGAGCGACTGGGCGTGCGCCTGATCCACCGCTCCACCCGCCGCTTTACGGTCACCGAAATTGGGCAGGCGTATTACCAGCGCTGCGTGGCCATGCTGGTCGAAGCCGAAGCCGCGCAGGCCATCGTGGCCAACTCCCAGGCCGCACCGCGCGGCGTGGTGCGCATGGCCTGCCCCACGGCGTTGCTGGACTACTACCTGGGCGATGTGCTGGGCCGCTTTCTGGCGCAGTGCCCCGAAGTAGAGCTGCAGGTGGAGAGCACCAACCGCCGTGTCGATGTGATCCAAGAGGGCTTGGACTTGGCCATCCGCGTGCGCTTTCCCCCGCTGGAAGACAGCGATCTGGTCATGAAGACGCTCAGCGATAGCCAGCAATGCCTGGTCGCCAGCCCCTCACTGATTGAACGCATGGGCGGGCTGCCCGCCATTACCGATCTGGCCATGTGGCCCAGCTTGGGCTCTTTGCAAGGTGGCAAGGGCTACAACTGGGAGCTGGAAGGCCCGGATGGCGAAAAAGCCCGCATCCTGACGGAGCCGCGCATGCTGACCGATGACCGCATTGCCCTGTGGCGCGCCGCCATCCATGGGGTGGGTGCCGTCTTGCTGCCCCGTGCCCTGGTGCAGGCCGACCTCAACAACGGCAAGCTGGTACAGCTGTTACCCGAATGGCAACCGCCCTCTGCCGTGGTGCATGCCATTTTTCCCTCTCGCAGAGGGTTGCTGCCCGCCGTGCGGGCACTGCTGGACTTTTTGTCGCAAGAGTTTGAAAAGCGCCCGGCTTGAAACCGCTGCGGCTCCAGCGCAGTTGGGCTACACAGACCCAAGATCGCCGCCGCACATTGCAAAGAAATGTGTGACCGACAGCAGTCAGTCCGTTTTCCTACGGCCTGCCTTGGGCCACACCCTAAACTCATCGTTCACGAGATAGAACGAAGCGATCATTAATCACGGACTTCTGCCTTCAGTGTTGCACTGGCAAAGTAACACCCATGGCGCACCACAGGTGTGCGCAGACAGACAGGAGTCACCATGCACAAGACCGTACAAGGCATTTACAGCCCCCCTTCCGCCCACTGGGTGGGCAACGGCTTCCCCCGTACGTACTTTGTTTGACTACAACCGCCACGGCAGCCGCATCAGCCCGTTTTTGATGCTCGACCACGCGGGCCCCATGGAGTTCGCGCCCAGCAATGAGCGTCACGGCGTTGGCGCCCACCCCCACCGCGGTTTCGAGACCGTCACCATCGTCTATGACGGCGAAGTCAGCCACCAAGACACCAGCGGTGCCGGCGGCACGATCGGCCCCGGCGAGGTGCAATGGATGACCGCGGCCCGCGGCCTGCTGCATGAGGAATACCACTCGCAGGCCTTCTCCCAACGCGGTGGCACGTTGGAGATGGTGCAGCTGTGGGTCAACTTGCCGGCGCGCCACAAGATGGATGCACCGCGCTACCAGGCCCTGACACGCGACAACATCCCCGAAGTTGCGCTGCCCGACCAAGCGGGCGTCGTGCGTGTGATTGGCGGTGAATTTGACGGCCACCACGGTGCAGCCATCACCCACACCCCCATGAATGTGTGGGATGTACGCCTGCAACCCGGTGCCGATGTCGATGTGGAGCTGCCCGAGCAACACACCCTGATGGTGATGGTGGTGCGCGGCATGGTGGAGGTGAACGGCCAGCGGCTGCAAGCGGGGCAACTGGCCCAGATGTCACGCTCCGGCACAGGGCTGCACCTGGCCAGTAACACCGCCGCCACAGTGCTGATTCTGGGGGGAGAACCCATCAATGAGCCCGTTGCTGGCCAAGGCCCCTTCGTGATGAATACCCGCGAAGAACTTGCGCAAGCTTTCGATGACTTCTACAGCGGACAGTTTGGCCGGATGCCTGCCAGCCAGACGCCTCAAGCCACCTGAGCTGCAGCCAGTTTTTGGTGCACCTAATACTTTCCAGTCCTTTGATTCAGAGGGCTATCCGGGGCACCCGCCCCACCTTTTCTCTCACTTTTTAAGAGAACTCCCATGAGCCAACGCAAGCCCTACGTCCGTCTGGACAAGAACGACGCCGCAGTCCTCTTGGTAGACCACCAGACAGGCCTGCTGTCCCTGGTACGCGACATCGATCCGGACAAGTTCAAGAACAACGTCTTGGCTTTGTCCGATATGTGCGAGTACTTCAAGCTGCCCACCATCTTGACCACCAGCTTTGAAACCGGCCCCAACGGCCCCCTGGTGCCCGAGCTGAAGGAAAAGCACCCTGACGCCCCTTACATTGCTCGCCCCGGTCAGATCAACGCCTGGGACAACGAAGACTTCGTCAAGGCCGTGAAGGCCACCGGCAAAAAGCAGCTGATCGTGGCTGGTGTGGTGACCGAAGTGTGCGTGGCGTTCCCCGTGCTGTCCGCCCTGGCCGAAGGCTATGACGTGTTTGTGATCACCGATGCGTCGGGCACCTTCAATTCCATGACCCAGCAAGCTGCCTGGAGCCGCATGGAACAAGCGGGCGCCCAGCTGATGACCTGGTTCGGCGCCGCGTGCGAGCTGCACCGCGACTGGCGCAACGATGTGGAAGGCCTGGGCGCACTGTTCAGCAACCACATCCCTGACTACCGCAACCTGATCAACAGCTACGTGACGCTGACTGCCGGCAAGTAAGCCCTGCACGCTCCGCATCCCAGCCCGCACGCTGCAAAGCCTGCGGGCTTTTTCACAGCTTCTGCCTTCAGGCATTTGGTGCCGCTTGCCCAGTCAAGCGCGGAGACCTTGGTTGCGCAACTTCTCAAAATTTTTCAATTTGATAGCTATCAGCGCTCGCCCACATTACCTCTAAGGTACTTTTCATTCATTTCCTGGTAAATGGCACGTGTTCACCCTGCCTGCATCCTGCCCCAAGCTGCGGGCATAGTCGTTGCCCCAGTCACGCAGCGCCACCAGCACTGGCTGCAGCGAATGGCCCAACGCCGTCAGCGCGTAATCCACCCGAGGTGGAACCTCTGCATACACCGTGCGCAAGACAATCTCTGCCTCTTCCAACTCGCGCAGCTGCAAGGTCAACATGCGCTGCGTGATGCCGGGAATCAAACGTCCCAGCTCCCCAAAACGCTTGGGGCCGTGCATCAGGTGAAAGAGGATGATGGGTTTCCACGTTCCGCCCATGACCGACAGCGTGACTTCCACCGCACACCCGCTTTTGCTATTCAACCGTTTCATCACCACTCCTGCGCGCCGACACCTTGGCCCATTCCGTACACAAGCTAGCGCAAGCTGGGCATCTCACGCATTACTTACATTTTTAATACTAGCTGACAAATATGTTGGTACTGGCCTTTCCAACCAGTCCCGCGCACCATGACCAGCCAACCACCGCTCACCAGAAAGCACACCATGAAAGCCATGCAACTGTCCGCCCCCGGCGGCTTGAACCACCTGCAACTGACCACCCTGCCCGCAGCGCCAGCACCGCAGGCCGGAGAAATTCAGGTACGCATTCACGCCAGCTCCCTCAACTACCACGACCTGCTGGTCGCCACCCTGCCCAATGCCGCCGCAGATGGCCGCATCCCCATGGCCGATGGAGCGGGGCTAGTAACGGCGGTGGGCGCTGGCGTTACCGAATTCGCCGTTGGAGATGCCGTGGTCTCCACCTTTTTCCCGCAATGGCTGTCTGGCAAGCACGTGCCGTCCGACTTCAAGCGGGTTCCCGGCGATGGCGTAGACGGTTTCGCACGCGAATCCATCACCCTGCCTGCTACGGCCTTCACCCACGCGCCCCAAGGCTGGTCCCACGCAGAAGCCGCCACGCTGACCACCGCCGGCCTGACCGCCTGGCGCGCGCTGGTGGTCAATGGCCACCTGCAAGCCGGTGACACCGTGCTGGTACTGGGAACCGGCGGCGTCTCCATCTTTGCGCTGCAAATAGCCAAGAGCATGGGCGCGCGCGTCATCGCCACCACCTCCAGTGCCACCAAGGCCGAGCGCCTGAAGGCCTTGGGTGCAGATGTAGTGATCAACTACCAAGAAAACCCTGAATGGGGCAATGCCGTGCTGGCCGCCACGAACGGCCGGGGGGCCGACATCGTGGTGGAAGTCGGTGGCCCCAGCACCTTGGCACAATCGATCCGCGCCTGCGCTGTGGGCGGCCATATTGCACTGATTGGCGTACTCACAGGGTTTGCGGGCAGCATCCCTTCGGCCGAGATGATGGCCAAGCAGCAAACCCTGCAGGGCCTGATTGTGGGCAGCCGAGAGCACCAGCAAGACATGGTGCGCGCATTGGAGCAATTTGGCTGGAAACCGGTGATTGACCGCAGCTACCCGCTGGAGCAGTTGGCCGACGCTTTCCGGCACCAGCAAAGTGGTCAGCACTTTGGCAAGATTTGCCTCGAATACTGAGCTTGAACGCAGCGCGGCAAGGCACGCTGCGGATTGCACTCCCCCTGCCTGTCGATGCAGGCCGGGACTGCAACACTCCACGATAGTCCACGTTCCGTGGCGGGCAACCGACACACATCTATACACAGGCAGCCGATAATTGCGGCGCTGCGCAAGACCTTCTGTCACCATCGTCAGTTCCTTCGCAACGCAACCGCTTGTGCCTTCTAGCGCCATGCGGGAAGCCAATAAACGCGATGGATTGTTTGACGGCTGGCTTGCGCCGCTGCTGTATTGCTATGGATTTACGCCGACTGATTCTGGTTCTGACGCTGTGCAGCGCCTTTTTGCCTTTTGCGAACACCTTCTACGCGGGCTACTCCGTTCAGCGCCAGCAGCTGATCGACACCACCCAAGAAAGCAACGCGGCCTACGCCCGCAAGCTGGCCCAAAGCACCGATGACTTCTTGCAGTCAGCCCTTCAACAACTGGGCTACACGGCGCAGTTGTTGGCTGCGCACATGGATGATGAGCGTCTGCTGACGGATGAAGCGGCGCGGTTGCGCTTGCAAACCAAGAGTTTCAACTCGGTCACCATCTACAACCCTGAAGGCATTGTGCTGGCGACCTCCCCCGAGACGCTACAAATCAAGGGCCGCACGCTCCACAGCGAAGCAGCGCAGGAGTCCTTGCGCACACGTGGCACGGTCATCAGCCAAGCCTATATGTCGACAGCGGGCAATCTGATTGTTTTTATCTCTCACCCCATCTTTGCACCCGGGGGCGAATACTTGGGAGCTGTCGGCGGCAGCATTTATCTCAAACAAGAAAGCATGCTCAACCACTTGCTGGGCACGCACTTTTATGCCGATGGCTCCTACCTGTATGTGGTGGACAAGGGCAAACGCATCATCTACCACCCGAACCCTGACCGTGTGGGCCAGGTGGTGACCGACAACACGGTGATTGACCAAGTGGTCGCCGGAGGTTCCGGCCACGCGGCCGTGGACAACAGCCAGGGCATCCCCATGCTGGCCGGCTTTGCCCAGGTGCCCTCCTCGGGATGGGGCATCGTCGCGCAGCGCCCACAACAGGCCACATTGGCACCGCTGGATGCGCTGATGCGCACCATGCTCTACAAGACACTGCCCCTGACCTGTGTGCTGCTGCTGCTGATCTGGTGGGGGTCACGGCGCATTGCCCAGCCTTTGCGACAGCTGGCGAATGGCGCACACTCCATGGACCGTGCCGACACGGCACAAACGATCCAGTCGGTGCAGTCGTGGTACTACGAAGCGCAAGAGCTGAAAAAAGCCATGCTCGTTGGCATGGGACTGCTGCACAAGAACATGAGCAAGCTGCGTCAGGATGTCTCTACCGATCCGCTGACGGGACTGGGCAATCGCCGCCACATGGACGCAGCCTTGGCCAGTTTTGCCAGCCATGACATCCCGTTTGCCGTGGTGGCCATCGATATCGACCATTTCAAGCGCGTGAATGACACATTCGGCCATGACGTTGGTGACTTTGTACTCAAACAACTGGCTGCACAAATGCGCGAAATCTGCCGGGCAGACGATGTACCTTGCCGCGTAGGCGGGGAAGAATTTATTTTGCTGCTGCCCAAAGCCTCGCTGACAGATGCAGCACAAGTGGCAGAGCGCTTGCGCCATCTGGCCGAAATTACTGAGTTGCCAAGGGTTGGCCACATCACCATCTCTCTGGGAGTTTCGCACTGGCCAGACTGTGATCCGAGCCAGACTGCCGTGTTCAAGCAGGCCGATGACATGCTCTACGCCGCCAAGCATGCAGGCCGCAACCAGGTACAGGTCTACGATCACAAGATCAGCACGACCGTGTAATCCGCAGCCATGCGCAACACCTGGTCAAACGGTTTATGCTGAACAGCGTTGACCCACCTTGAGAGGCCTATGCTGCATACCGCTGTTGTTGCTGTTCGGGATCGCGCCCGCTTGCAAGAAATTGTGGGCACCTTGCTGCGCTTTGGGCTGGCAGATGTAGTGCAAACCTTGGGCCTTTCGCGCTGGGCACAGTGGCGCACCAGCAGCGAGCACCGCGCTGCCAATGAAGACGCCAGCCACCCAATGGCCCAGACCAACCGCCCTGAGCGCGTGCGCATGGCCATCGAATCGCTGGGCCCGACTTTCGTCAAACTCGGGCAAATTTTGGCCACCCGCTCCGACCTGCTACCTGCGGAGTGGACACAAGCCCTTGAGCAGCTCCACAACCAAGCCACACCCTTGCCCTGGGAGTTGATGCGCCCCCACATCGAAACGCAACTGGGCATGCCGATTGCCCAAGCCTTTACGCGCTTTGACACCACCCCGCTGGCAGCAGCCTCCATCGCACAGGTTTACCGGGCACAAATATCTCGCCCGGATGGCTCCTTGCGAGAAGTGGTGGTGAAAGTACAGCGCCCGGACATTCGCGCAGGCCTGGAAGCCGATGCGCGCCTGCTGCGCCATGTGGCGGGCATGGTGGAAGAGCGCTTCCCACAGCTTGAGCGGTATCGCCCCAAAGACGTCGCCCGTCAGGTGGGTGAGGCTTTGCAAGAAGAGCTGGACTTTACGATTGAAGGACGTAACAACGAGCTGGTCGCTCACGCTTTTGCAGCGCAGCCAGACATTGTGATTCCGCGCATTGCGTGGGAACTGAGTACGCCAGAGCTGTTGGTGCAAGACTGGCTGGATGGTGTGCCCGCCAATCTCGCGGCACACGACCCGCGTTTTCACGGGCCGTTGCTGGCGCAACGTGGAGCCCATGCCTTTTTACACATGGTGCTGCGTGACGGTTTTTTCCATGCAGACCCCCATCCCGGCAATGTATTTGCCCTTGAGGGCAACCGTGTCGGATTCCTGGATTTTGGCTTGGTAGGGCACCTCTCACCCCACCGACGGGATCAGTTCTTGGTGTTGCTGCGCGCTATGGTGGAAGTCGATGCCGACGGGTTGGTCATGGTGCTGCTGGAGTGGACCGGCGATGCCCGCGTGGAAATTTCCCTCATGGAATCTGCAGTAGAAAGCTATATCGCACGGCGTGACAACGGCCCTTTGCGTTTGGGAGATTCCATTCGGGAGTTCATGAACTTAGCACGTGAATCGCAAATTTCCATGCCCGCGGACATGGCGCTGCTGTTCAAAGCCTTGATCACCGCAGACCGTGTACTGCTGCAGCTCGACCCCGACTTTGACGTCATCACCACCGCCAAACCGCTGGTGCAAGAGCAAATGCGCGCCCGGTATGCCCCAGGACGCCTGCTGCGCGAACAACGTGCAGCAGCCTCGCAAATGTATGAGATGACGGCTGACGTCCCCAAGACCCTGCGTTTGCTGATGTACCGGCTCAAGCAAGGGCGTGTCGGCATCGACATGGAAGTGCGTCACTTACACCGTGTCTCTACCGCGCTGGAGCGTGCGGCCACCCGACTTTCTTTGGCGGTGGTGGCTGGCGCTTTTATCTTGGGCATTGGCCCTACCCTGCTTGCCTGGAATGTGCGGCTATTTGGCATTCCCGTCTTTCCGGTTCTGGGCGGCTTGGGCGCAGTGATCAGTCTGGCCGTCTTGGTGCTGACCATGCGCAGACAAAGAGCCTTGGACTAGCCGCACCAGCATGTCAAAGCGTCTGTGGATGGGTACTGCTGCGCTGGTAGTGACAGTGCACTGGGCATTGCTATGGAGCCCTTGGA
>JAFAGF010000185.1 GCA_023422975.1 Pseudomonadota bacterium | reverse complement strand
CCAAGGACCCCTTCTTCATCCTGCCTTTGCTGATGACACTGTCTTCGCTGCTGCAAACGGCGCTGAACCCCGTGCCACCAGACCCCATGCAAGCCAAGATGATGTGGTTCATGCCCCTGATCTTCAGTGTCATGTTCTTCATGTTCCCTGCAGGCTTGGTGCTGTACTGGCTCACCAACAACATCTTGTCGATTGCCCAGCAGTGGGTCATCAACACCCGCATGGGCGTGCCACCGCAGTTCAACCTGCCTAACTTCAAGAAGGCCGAAGCGCCTGCCAAGAAGTAAGCAGCCCTGCTGACACCCGCCAAAGGCCGCGCAAGCGGCCTTTGGCTTTTAAAACCAGAGCGCCTTGCGCTCGTTCTTGCTTGTTTTCAAGGCTATTTGGCTTTGAAGTGCTTTGCTAGCAACCGCAGGGCGCTCTGGTTTTGAAAGCCCTTTTCTGTGTGCCCATGGCTATCATGGGCGCAGCCCCACCAAGGACTGTGACGCCATGCTTGCCCGCCAAACCGATCCCATTGTTGCCATTGCCACCGCACCCGGACGCGGGGCCGTGGGCATTGTGCGTGTCTCCGGCAAAGCCATTGCGGGCTTTGTGCGCCAGTTGCTGGGCAAAGATTTGAAGCCGCGCGAAGCCACCTACCTGCCTTTCAAAGATGCCAAAGGTGCACCGATTGACCACGGGCTGGCCATTTACTTCCCCGGCCCCAACAGCTACACCGGCGAAGACGTGCTGGAACTGCAAGCCCACGGCGGCCCTGTGGTGCTGCAACTGCTGCTGGCCCGCTGCTTAGAGGCCGCGCAAGCAGGTGATTGCCTTCCGGGCCTGCGTTTGGCCGAACCCGGTGAATTCACCCAGCGTGCGTTCATGAACGACAAGATCGACTTGGCGCAGGCCGAGGCGATTGCCGATTTGATCGACGCCAGCACCGAAGCCGCTGCGCGCAGCGCCAGCCGCTCGTTGTCGGGCGAGTTCTCCAAAGAAATTGGCGAGCTGCGCGAGGCCTTGGTGCACCTGCGGATGCTGGTGGAAGCCACGCTGGATTTTCCCGAAGAAGAAATCGACTTTCTGCAAAAAGCCGATGCCTACGGCCAGTTGGACAATCTGCGCGACCAGCTCGGCCAGGTGCTGGCACGCACCCAGCAGGGCGCGCTGCTGCGCGAAGGCATCAAGGTGGTGATTGCGGGCCAGCCCAATGCCGGCAAAAGCTCGCTGCTGAACGCGCTGGCCGGGGCGGAGCTGGCCATCGTGACGCCGATCGCCGGCACCACGCGCGACAAGGTGCAGCAAACCATCCAGATCGATGGCGTGCCGCTGCACGTGATCGACACCGCAGGCCTGCGCGACAGCGACGATGAGGTGGAGCGCATTGGCATTGCCCGCGCGTGGGACGAAATTGCGGCCGCCGATGCCGTGTTGTTCCTGCATGACCTCTCGCGCATGGCCGAGCAGGACTACGTGGCCGCAGACCTGGACATTGCCCAGACGCTGGCGGCGCGCATTGCGCCCAGCATTCCGGTGATTGATCTGTGGAACAAGACGGACCTGGCCGCGCCCGGCGCGCAGATGCAGACCTTGGCGCCGCTGGCAGGCCGCAAGGGCAGTGAAGCCAGCCTGAGCCTGTCAGCCCGCACGGGCGACGGGCTGGATGCCGTGCGCCAGCGCCTGCTGCAGGTGGCGGGCTGGCAGTCGGCTGCCGAAGGCTTGTACATTGCCCGCGCCCGCCATGTGGAAGCGCTGCAGGCCGTTGGCGCGCACTTGGATGAGGCGCACGCGCAGCTGAACGTGCCCGGCCCGGCGCTGGACATCTTGGCCGAAGAGCTGCGTTTGGCACAGACGGCGCTCAACAGCATCACGGGTGAATTTACGTCGGATGATTTGCTGGGTGTGATTTTTTCCAGCTTCTGCATCGGTAAATAATTTGCAAAAAAAGAGCGCTTAGCGCTGATAGAAAAAGGACTTCAAAGCTATTTGGCATTGAAGTCCTTTTCTTATGCACGCCAGCAGCTCACTTTTTTTGATTTTGCGGCAGCAGCTGGTTGTGCAAAATGCGGCGGATTTCCACGATGGCGCGCGGGTGCTCTTGCACACTGTGGCTGAAGGGAACGATCAGCTCTGAGGCGGCGCCGTCCAGATGCGCGCTGCGGTACGGCACGATGCCGTCGCTGCTGTCTTGCAGCGGCACATTCGGCGTGTGGTTGCCGATGATGGAGTGGTAGCGCACGCGGGCGTCAATGGGCAAATCGGCGACCAGGCGCACGTAATCGTCGGCGTCGCTGAGGTTGTCGATGCTGTTGGGAATGCGCAGCAGCGACTGTTTGCCAATGCGGGGTGAGGCATTGGCAATGGTGCGCGTGATGTCGGCAAACTGCTCCACCATGGAAAACGGCAAGGTGATCAGGTTGGACACCCAGCGCGCCAGGCGGTTGTTGGCAAAGTCGGTGCCCCGGTGCGGCGCTGCAATAAAGATGGCGCTGCTGACATTGGGCACCGCTTCAAACTCCAGGAAGGTGCGCAGTTTATCGCTCGGTGGTGCGTCGCCATCGGCTTGCAGCCCGTAGGTTTGGGCGGCGCTGTGGAGAATTTTCCCTTCGGAGTTGCTGACCAGCAGGCGCGAGAGGACGCCGCCCATGCTGTGCCCCACCAGGGTGATGTCGTGCGATGCGCGTGCCGTGCCTTGTGGGTCGAAGTGCTGCAGCGTGCGTTGCAGCGCTTGGCGAATGGCGTAGTTGTTCAGCGCCAGCGGTGCGTTGGTGGGGTAGTACACCTGCCAGATTTGGTAGTTACGGCGCAGGGTTTCATCACCCAGCACTTCATTGGCCACGTTGATCCAGGCTTCGGGGCTGCTGGCCAGGCCGTGCAGCATGACGATGGTGCGGCGGTTGGGGTCGTAGGGCTGCATCAGGTAGATGCTGGGCTTGACGATGCCGTTGCTCAAACCCACCAAGGTGCGCAGCGCTTGTGTGGAAAACCCCGAGCGGGCAAGCCACAGCCCGTAGCCGGACGAGAAGTTGCCAGCCAGAGGCACATGGCTGTTGCCCATGTCCACTTGGCGAATGCGGTAGGGGTCAAAAGCCTGCAGCTGCACTTCTTTGGTTGAAAGTACCTCTTGCAGGGTGTTGCCGGAAAAGCGTAGCACCACGGTCAATGCCGGAAAGAGGGACTCCTCAAACGGTGCGGGAGGTGGGCCTGCCAGTGCGCTGTCATGGGTGATGGGGAGCGGCGCCGTATCCTGAAACACGGCCACCAGCTCGGCTCCAAAGCCGTCGCGGCGGTACTGGTTGCGCAAGCCCGAAAAGCGCAGCGAAGTGGCAGGAATCAGCTCGTGCGGAATGCTTTTGTTGGCAGGCAGCCACACACCAGAAAAGTCGGTGCTCAGGCGCCAGCTGCCAAAGCGCGCCACGCTGGCCGTGTCGTCATGCTTGCGCAGTGCAAACATGCCGGTCACGGCCTGCTGCACGGCATGGTTGTAATAGTCGCGCACCTGAATTTGCCGGTCTTCAAAAGCACGGTCACTGGGCTGGCGTTCGGTAAAGAAAAAATAGGCCCAGGCATGGCGGGCGGCCTCCAGCCATGCCTCGACCTCGTCGGTGGTGCGGGTGCCTGGCAAAGAGGGGGCTTGCTGGGCTTTGCGCGCCTGCAGTGTCCACAGCTCTGCCAAAGAGGCCATGCGCTGTTCGGCGTACAACCCCGTGGCAGAAGACAGGGTGTAGTGGCACATGGGCACATCGGCCAAGCATGTCTTGGGGTCCAAATCCAGCACCCGCAGTGACTCTTGGGTGGCGGGGCTGAGCTCGCCCGATGTCAGCACATCGCTGCGGCGCTCGGCCAAGTAGTTGGCAGGGTCTGCGGTTTGTACGGTGACCCCCGCACAGCCTGTCAGCAGAGCTGCCAGCAGTGGAAGTGACCAGCGGGAGAGCGAAAACAACGTCATAGGCCGCGAGTGTAGAGCGCACGCCATGCCTGCGCTTGCAGGCCAAGGGCCGCTGTGCGAATGCGAGGCACGGTTACATGCCTTGGCGGATGTGGCGCGAGAAGTCGGCGCTGATCTCGGCGTCGGTGCCGTGTGCAGGGGGCTGCCAGGTTTGCGCGCGCTGGGTGATCTGGCCCTGCGCGCGTTGCAGCTCCAGAGGCTGCATGGATGCCAGTCCGCCGACATCGCGCAGATATTCTGGCAGATAGCCGGAGGCCAGCAGACGCCAGTCGGTGGGCAGCTCCTGACCAATACGGCGTGCCAATTGCCAGACGATGGTGGTGCAATTGGCCGTGAGGGTGTTGTAAAAGCGCGGGGCAAAAGCCAGCTGGCTGGCCTGGCGGGCATAGGCCATGAACAGCTCGCGCATGCTGTCTTGCCCCATGTTGACGCGGTACAGGTGTACCTGTTCGCCGCGGACATTGGTGCGAACGGCCAGGATGTCGCGCTCATCGGCAGCCACCAGTGCCATTTCGTACTGTTTGAAGAAACCTGCGAGCGCATCAAACTGTTCGTACTGCTCTTTGCGGATTTCGATCGAAAACACCACATGCTGGCCATCAGCAAAGCCAAAGGACACCAAGGTATGGGCAATGGCAGGGCCCATCCAGTACGACAGGGCAACGTCTACGCTTTCCAGTTGGGAGAGGTCATAGCTGCGCGCTTCCCAGCGGGGGGTGAAGTCGGTATCGCTGCGCCAGACAAAGTTGCGCACATTGCGCAGATGCACCACATCGGGCTGGTGCTTGTCGGTTTCGATAGCAACGAGTTGTGCCACATCAGCGGCCCACTCACGTTCGGATTGCGGATCAATCGTCTCCCACCAAACGAGCAGGCCCAGCATCAAAGCCAGCCCCCCTGCCAAGATCGGAAGCACACGCTGCTGGAGTGCACCGTAGCCAAACAAAATCAGCCATGCAAAGCCCCAGACCAAAGCCAAGGCAGCTGCAATGTTGTAGCGCTGGGGTGCTTGTGCCAGCAAGGCCATGCAGCCCCATACGGCACACAGCAGACCGATGGTGGTGACTATGATCCATACGCCAGCCGCAAACCACGCTTGCCACTTGGACTGAACGGGCATGAGGTGGTTGCGTGGAAGACGTGGCATGAGATGCAGCGAAAAGAGTGTAAAAAAACGCAGTTTGCCGTGACAAGGTGCTGGGTGCTGTGTCGTTGTGTATCTGTTGCATTCTGTCTTGCATGCATACCATACAAAAAAGCCGGCATGCGCCGGCTTGGAGTGCGTGGCGATGTGCTCAGTGGCCTTCGAAATCCACCAAGGTAAACAGCGGCAATTGACCGGTTTCTTGGAGCAGTTTGGAGCCGCCTAACTCGGGTAAATCGACGATGGCGGCACCTTCCATGACGGTGGCACCCAGCTTTTCCAGCAGTTTTTTACCGGCCATCATGGTGCCGCCGGTGGCGATCAAGTCATCAATCAGTAGTACCTTGTCCCCGGGTTTGACGGCATCGGTGTGCAGCTCCACGGTCGCGCTGCCGTATTCAAGTTCGTAGGTTTCTTCGACCGTAGTGAAGGGCAGCTTGCCTTTTTTGCGAATGGGCACAAAGCCTACGTTCAGTTCGTAGGCAATCACGGCGCCCAGGATGAAACCACGGGCGTCCAGACCAGCGACCATATCGGGGCGCATGTCCGGGTCCATGTAGCGGTGCACGAAGGCATCAATCAAGATGCGAAAAACCTTGGGGTCTTGTAGCAGGGGGGTGATGTCACGGAACTGCACGCCAGGCGCAGGCCAATCGGAGACGGTGCGGATGTGCTGGCGAAGGTAGTCGTTGACGCTGGTGGTGTGCATGGCAGGAGCAGGCAGAGGTTGGGCGCTGCGTTGATGGGCGGCGCCGGAGAGTCGGTGATGCCATGGTCTGCCACAGCCTCAGATGTGGGCCAAGCAGACAGGGCGAATGGCCAAAAGTGTAATCAGAGCCGCGCATTTGCGTACGTGCTGCGCATAGCAATCTATGGTCGGTTGTTGTTATCAGGGTCATGTTGGTAAGAAATGGCAGCGCAAGGCCCTTTATTTCACGGGAGGTGTCCGTGCGACATGGAGTGGTCTTGCGGGCATCGATAAAATTGGCCCATGAATACCCCCATGCACACACCGCCCGTTCTGGGTGCTTCGCAAGCGCTGGCCATGGCGCGCGAAACTTTGGCCATTGAGATTCAATCGTTGCAGGCCTTGGCGCAGCGCTTGGACGATAGCTTTGTGCAAGTGGCGCAGGCCATGTTGGCAACGCCTGGGCGCATTGTGGTGACAGGCATGGGGAAAAGCGGTCACATTGGGCGCAAGATCGCCGCCACATTGGCCTCCACGGGAACGCCGGCCTTTTTCATGCACCCTGCTGAAGCCAGCCATGGTGACCTAGGCATGGTGACCAGCAAGGACTTGGTACTGGCCATCTCGAATAGCGGGGAAAGCAATGAGCTGACTTCGCTGCTGCCTGCGCTCAAGCGCCAAGGGGTGCGCATTGCAGGTATGACAGGAGGCTTGCAATCGAGCTTGGCCAAACATGCGGACTGGGTACTGGACACCAGCGTGGAGCGCGAAGCTTGCCCTTTGAATCTGGCGCCGACGGCCAGTACAACGGTGCAACTGGCGCTTGGCGATGCCTTGGCCACGGCGCTGTTGGATGCACGAGGATTCAAAGCCGAAGATTTTGCGCTGTCGCATCCCGGCGGATCATTGGGCCGTAAATTGCTGACCCATGTACGTGATGTGATGCGCAGCGGTGACGATGTGCCGCGCGTACTGGTCGAAGATGGTTTTGATCGCCTGATGCGCGAGATCAGTGCCAAGAATATGGGAGCCAGTGCGGTGGTGGATGCCCAAGGCCATGTACAAGGTATTTTTACGGATGGTGATTTGCGCCGGCGGATTGAGGATGGGACGGATCTGCGCCATGCCACAGCAGGTGCATTGATGCACAAGCATCCACGCACTATTTCGGAAGAAGCCTTGGCCGTTGATGCGGCCCAACTGATGGAACAGCACGGGATTACGTCGGTATTGGTGGTCGATGCGCAGTCTCGCTTGGTCGGCATGGTGCATATCCGCGACCTGATGGTTGCCAAGGTGATCTGATGCCTAAGCCTTTTGTTTCACCGGCTTTGCGTTTTGCGCCAGAGCTTTTGCTGCAAGCGCAGGCAGTGCGCGTGGTTTTCTTTGATGTGGATGGCGTGCTGACGGATGGCGGGCTTCACTTTACGGAGCATGGTGAAGCCATCAAGCGCTTTCATACCCTAGATGGGCATGGCATCAAGCTGCTGCAAAAAGCAGGCATTGTGCCTGCTGTGGTGACGGGGCGAGACTCTGCACCTTTGCGCTTGAGGCTGCAACAATTGGGCGTGCAGCACGCGATCTATGGCACAGAAGACAAAGTGCCTGCAGCACAGACCATCCTTGGTACCCTGGGTCTGACTTGGTGCCAAGCAGCCATGATGGGGGACGACTGGCCAGATTTGCCTGTGATGCAGCGCTGTGCATTTGCCTGTGCCCCGAGCAATGCCCACGCGGAAAATTTAGCCATTGCGGACTTTGTGACGGATGTGGCTGGCGGTCAAGGGGCAGTGCGCCAGTTGTGCGATTTGCTCTTGGTTGCCAGTGGCCGTTACAGAGCGTTGTTGGAGGCTTATCAGCAATGAAAAAAACTTTGCAGCGTATGTGGGAGCAAGCCTCTATTTATCTCCCTGTGTTGCTGATGGCCATGTTGGCCATGGGTACATGGTGGTTGGTGCGTAACGCCCCCAAGCCGTTGCAAAACAATGTCGATCAGGTCGTTTCTGATGCGCCGGATTACGTGATGGACAACTTCTCGGTGCACCAGTTTGATGGTGCAGGGCGCTTGCAAAGCGTGATGACAGGAGAGCAAGCTCGTCACTTCCCGAAGACAGACACCATGGAGGTCGATGATGTGCGTACCCGTAGCATTGCACTCAATGGCATGGTGACCATGTCATCTGCGGATCGTGGCATCAGCAACTCAGACTCTTCCGAAGTGCAGCTGATTGGTAATGCCAAGGTCGAGCGTGTACAGCCTCAGCAACCAGGGTTGACTACACGCTACACCGGTGAGTTTTTGCATGCCTGGACCAACGAGGAGCGTGTCGAGTCCCATTTGCCCGTGGTACTTACGCGTGGGAAGAATCAATTCACAGGAGATCGTATGAAATACGATAATCTTTCTCAGGTGGTTGAACTAAATGGTCGAGTCAAAGGAATTATCTATTCAGACAAAAATAAATAAGAATTTTACCTAAATAAGCGTAGGATTTTTCCTATAAATAAAAAAGGCCATAAATGGCCTTTTTTATTTAATTTTGCATTTTAATAATCGTTGCGAAAACGATTGCCCTGCTCATTCATTTGGCTACTGCGATTGCGTGGCCCAGTGCCGTAAGGGCTGCGAAAACTGCCCTCATTGCGCCCTGCATGGCCGTTGCCATTGGAAGATGAGAAACCGCCGCCATAGCCTTGGCTGCGTGGAGGGCGGGGCTCCATCGGGCGTGCCTCGTTGACAACCAGGCTGCGCCCGCCCAGCGGTTGGCTGTTCATGCCTTGCGTGGCGGCTTGTGCCTCAGCATCGCTAGCCATCTCCACAAAGCCGAATCCCTTGGAGCGCCCGGTGTCTCGCTCCATCATGACTTTGGCACTGACGACGGTGCCAAACTGCGTAAAAGCCTGTTGCAGATCATGATCTCGCACCCCGTAAGGCAAATTTCCCACGTACAACTTATTACCCATTACAGACTCCTCAGCCAATAAATCTGCTGATACCTAAAAGCACCATGCATTGCAATATTTATATGCAGGTTAATCCATAACCTACGTAAACATTATTGGTTGAGTTTTTGAAAAATGACAGCCGTTCAGTAGAAAAATCGAGGTAACAAAAAAGGAACCCGAAGGTTCCTTTTTTAAAGGCTTGTGCGTTAAGAATTAACGCAAAGCGTTGGCTTAGTAGTTGTTGCGACCACCGAAGCCGCCACCGCCGAAGCCGCCGCCGTTGCCACGGCCACCGCCGAAGCCACCGCTACGGGGAGGGCGGGGTTCCATGGGGCGAGCTTCGTTCACCACCAGATCACGGCCACCGTAGTTTTGGCCGTGCAGGCCTTGGATAGCAGCTTGTGCTTCAGCATCGCTGCCCATTTCCACAAAGCCGAAGCCCTTGGAACGGCCAGTGTCACGCTCCATCATGACCTTTGCGCTTTGCACAGCGCCGAATTCGGAGAACGCCTGCTCGAGGTCGTTGTCGCGGAAAGCGTAAGGCAGGTTGCCTACATACAGTTTGTTGCCCATGGTGGACTCCTAGAAAAAAACTTAAAACGCGATGGAGCCCTAACCGAAAGCCAACTTGATGTGACCTACCTTAGAGACGCAAACGCACTTGCTCATGTGTGCTATCGCATTCGTGAGCGAGGCCATTATGAGGCAAGCGGTCACGCAGACAATGGGGTTTTTGTCAAATTTGTGCTCCTATACAACATAGCCTGCGGGCTTTCCCGTGTTTTGGGTGCGTGATAGGAAATGTAAATAGCTACAATAGCGAAGTCCTTGGGGAGTAGTCCGTTTGGCGTGCAACGCGCCAAAAGCATGTATCAACAGACTTGGCGCTCAGCGCTATGGTGCATGCGGCTTCGGCAGAAGCTGGGCAAGACCATTGACTGCAACCGTTCCTATGGCTGGCGCGGTGGTAGTCAATGCGCGCTTGAGCCAGCCTATATCTATACGTTCCCCCCACATGGAAGCCTTTCTCGTCTCCACCGGTATTGTTGCTCTGGCAGAAATGGGCGATAAAACCCAGCTGCTCTCTTTGGTGCTTGCCGCACGCTTTCGTAAACCTTGGCCGATTGTTCTGGGTATTTTTGCTGCCACGGTGGTGAACCATGGGCTGGCAGGTGCTGTTGGAGCCTGGGTGAATTCGTTCATTGGCCCTGATGTCATGCGCTGGATTTTGGGACTGTCGTTCATTGCCATGGCCGTGTGGATGCTGATTCCCGACAAGCTGGATGATGATGGGGTGACGGAGCACTCACGCTGGGGGGTCTTTGGCACCACGGTGATTGCGTTTTTCTTGGCAGAGATGGGCGATAAAACGCAGATTGCGACCGTCATGCTGGCGGCGCAGTACAACGCCTACCTCTGGGTGGTGCTCGGCACTACGCTGGGCATGATGCTGGCCAACGCGCCCGTGGTGTGGCTGGGTGACAAACTGGTCAAGAAGGTGCCGATCCGCTTGGTGCATGTGATTTCTGCGGTGATCTTCCTGGTATTGGGTGTGGTCGCCTTGTTCGCCAAGAACGTTCCGGGTTTGGCATAATGGGCCTTATGCGCTGATTTGCTTCTGCTTGCGGGCGCTTTACAAATACTGCTAAAGACGAAACCGCATATCCCAACCCGGCCTCGTTTTTAGCGATGCCGGGTTTTTTTATGTCCTTCATCGCCACACCACAATCCATGCACTTTCCGGATGCCTTGCCGCTACAAAGCGGCAAAAGCATTCGCGACTACACACTTGCTTACGAGACTTACGGTCAACTCAATGCCGACAAGTCCAACGCCATCCTGGTTTGCCATGCGCTGAATGCTTCGCACCACGTGGCGGGCGTCTACGAAGGGCAGCCCAAAAGCGAAGGCTGGTGGGACAACATGATTGGCCCTGGTAAGTCGGTCGATACCAACAAGTTCTTTGTGATTGGGGTGAACAACCTCGGCTCGTGCTTTGGCTCAACCGGCCCCATGCACACCAATCCGGACACGCATGAGGTCTACGGCTCCAGTTTCCCGGTGCTGACGGTGGAAGACTGGGTCAATGCTCAGGCGCTGCTGCTGGATCGTTTGGGTATTCAGCAGATGGCGGCTGTACTGGGTGGCAGCTTGGGGGGCATGCAAGCCTTAAGCTGGACGCTGCAGTACCCCGAACGCATGCGCCATGCGGTGGTGGTGGCCAGTGCCCCGAATTTGAATGCAGAAAACATCGCGTTCAATGAGGTGGCACGCCGCGCCATTGTGACTGACCCTGACTTTCACGGCGGTGACTTCTATGCCCACAACGTGGTGCCCAAGCGGGGGCTGCGCATTGCACGCATGATTGGTCACATCACTTACCTCAGTGATGACGTAATGAACCAGAAGTTTGGGCGTGAGCTGCGCGACGGCCCCAACATCAAGTTCACCACGCAAGACATCGAGTTCCAGATCGAGAGCTATCTGCGCTATCAGGGCGACAAGTTCAGCGGCTACTTTGATGCCAACACCTATTTGCTGATTACGCGGGCACTGGATTACTTTGACCCGGCCAAAAAGTACGGCGGCAGCCTGAAAGATGCGCTGGCCAAGAGCTTGGCCAAGTTCTTTCTGGTCAGCTTCACCACGGACTGGCGTTTTGCCCCGGGGCGCAGCCGCGAGATGGTGCAGGCTTTGCTGCAAAACGGCCGTGACGTGAGCTATGCGGAAATCGATGCACCCCATGGTCACGATGCATTCTTGCTGGATGACCCGCGTTATTTGAGCGCCATGCGCGCCTACTTTGAAGGTATTGCCAAGGAGATCGCAGCATGAGCGCCACCCCCACCATGCAAGCATTGGCACAACTGGTGCCCCAGGGCGCACGCGTGCTGGATTTGGGCTGCGGTGACGGCAGCTTCATGGAGTTTTTGCAGCGCGAGCGTGGCTGCAGCGGCTATGGCGTGGAGATTGACGACGCCAACGTGCTGGCCTGTGTGAAGCGCAGCGTGAACGTACTGCAACTGAATCTGGATGAAGGTTTAGCCATTTTTGAGGACAACAGCTTTGATATGGTGCTGCAGATCAACACGCTGCAGCACCTGCGCAATGCCGAGACCATGCTGCGCGAAACTGCGCGCGTGGGCCGCATGAGCGTGGTGAGCTTTCCCAACTTTGCGCACTGGCCCAACCGTTTCTCGGTGCTGCGTGGCCGTATGCCCGTGACGCGCCACCTCCCCTACCAGTGGTATGACACGCCCAACATCCGCGTCGGCACGTTCAAAGACTTCGAGGTGCTGGCCAACAAGAACCGGCTGAACGTGGTGGATGCCTTTGGTCTGAAAGAAGGAAAAATCATCCGTACCTTGCCCAATCTGCGGGCCAGCACGTCGGTTTTTTGCCTCGAGCGTGGTTAATGGCCCAACGGGCGTGACAGCGCGTGCAGCCGAAGTTTTGATAATGCGCCTATGCCACGCTTTGCCGCCAACCTCTCCCTGATGTACACCGAACTGCCGTTTTTGGCCCGCTTTGCAGCGGCGGCCAGAGACGGCTTTCAGGCGGTGGAATACCTCTTTCCCTATGCCTACCCTGCTGAAGAACTGGCGCAGGCGCTCGACAAGCACGGTCTTCAGCAAGTGCTGTTCAACGCGCCGCCCGGAGGGCGCAATCTGCAAGAAATGGTGGGTGCGTGGGATGCGGGCATGCGCGGTACGCTGTGCTTGCACGGCCAGGAGGACAGCTTTCGCAACGGCGTGTGGGAGGCGCTGCGCTATGCGCAAGTGCTGCAGTGCCCACGCATCCATGTGATGAGTGGTCTGATCCCCAAGGGCGCAGCGCGTTATGCCCTGCGCAGCCGGGTGCTCTCGAATTTGCGCTGGGCGGCGCAGGCCGCCGC
>JAFAGF010000190.1 GCA_023422975.1 Pseudomonadota bacterium | reverse complement strand
TCGACAAACTCTTGGTAGGTATCAATGCCGCGCAGTTGCAAAATGCTGTTGCGCACCGCAGCCTCCACCAGCACCGCAATATTCCGCCCCGCAGTCACGGGAATCACTACTTTCCGTACCAGAATGCCCAGTACATCCTGCGTCAGCGGCTCCTGGGGCAAGCGCTCGTACTCACGCTCCATGGTTTCCTTGCGCACTAGATGCACGATCAGCTTGAGGCGCATTTTTCGGCGTACGGCGGTTTCGCCAAAGATGGCCCGAATATCCAGCAGGCCAATGCCGCGCACTTCCAACAGATTTTGCAGCAGCTCCGGGCACTTGCCTTCAATGGTCGTCTGGTTGATGCGATACAAATCCACGGCATCATCGGCGACCAAACCATTGCCTCGGGTGATCAGCTCCAGCCCCAGCTCGCTTTTACCCAGGCCAGATTCGCCGGTGATCATCACGCCCATGCCCAAGATGTCCATGAACACACCGTGCATGGTGGTGCGATCCGCGAAGTGCTTGGAGAGGTAGGCACGCAGCACATCGATCACAAAGGCCGACGCCTCGGTGGTCGAAAACATGGGAATTTGTGCCTGCTCGCACATGCTGAGCAAGGCTTGGGGGGCTGCCTGCCCGTCGGCCAGCACCAAGACCGGCGGCTCTAGCTTCACAATCCGCGCAATACGGCGGGCGCAGTCTTCATCGGTGGCATTTTGCAGGTAGGCCACTTCGCGCTCGCCCAGCACCTGCAGGCGGTAAGGGTGAATGTAGTTCAGGTAACCGACGAGGTCTGCCCCAGAACGGGCGGAGCGCACGGCCATCTCATCGAACCGGCGCTCGGATGCCCCCAACCCAGCTTGCCACTCCCAGCGCAAGGTGTCACGAAAAGCTTCGAAGAGCCGGTTGGCATTAATGGCTTTGTGGCGCATGGGCAGTGCCTCAGAAACTTGCCGGCACTGCGCGGCAAGCGAAGGAATCAGTTAAGAGGCGGCAGAGGCCGATTTCCAGTCTGTAATTAGCTGGTGCAAAGCCGTTGCATCGTTGGAGGCTTTGAGGGACTCGCGCAAATTGCTGTCACTGAGCAGCTCTGCAATTTCCGACAGAATTTCCAAGTGTTGCTGCGTGGCAGCTTCAGGCACCAGCAGGAAAATCAGCAACTGCACGGGCTGCTCATCCGGTGCATCAAAACCGATAGAGCGTGCCAGCTGGAACACGGCGGCCATCGGGGCCTTCAAGCCCTTGATGCGACCGTGCGGAATGGCAACGCCGTGACCCAAACCGGTGGAGCCCAGGCGTTCGCGGGCGAACAGGCTATCGGTAATCAGCGCGCGAGACAGGCCATGCAGCCCCTCGAACAGGAGACCTGCTTCTTCAAAAGCGCGTTTTTTGCTGGTGGCATCTACGCTCACGAGCACTTGAGCGGGCGACAGGATGGAGGCAAGACGGTTCATGTGGAAACTATTATGCATTGCACACACCGGAAACAGGACTCCGGCGCGTTAGAGCAAAAAGGCCGCCAGTAGGCGGCCTGTCACTTAGGACTTTACCTAAATCTTTGCCCAAGCAAAAGATACTTCGTTTCAGGCTAGCGCCGTCATGGCTAATTCACGCTTGACAGGCGCGTTGCGCGAACCTTGGATACGCGTTTTGTGGTTCACCACCTGGCGATCTAGTTTGTCCACCAGTTCATCAATCGCGGCGTACAGGCTCAGGTGTTTGCTGCCTGCGTGCAAGGCATTGCCTTTGACGTGGATGCTGCATTCCACGCGCTGGCGGCGCTCTTTTTGCGCTTCGTTGTGTTTGGAGAGTAGTACCTTGACGTGGATCACCTGATCAAAGTGGCGCAGCACACGCTCCAGCTTGGTGGTGACGTAAGCACGCAATGCGGGGCTCACTTCCAGATGGTGGCCGCTGATGGTCAAGTTCATAAAACAACCTCCTGTGCTTTCAGGTTTGCAAAGCAATTCACGCAGCCGGTGCTGGGTGAAGGGTGGCGGTTGAATGCGCATTCGTCGCTTGCGATCCACTATGCGCTTGTCCGAAAAAGCACGCAACGGCAATTCGGCACGCTTTGCTGGGGAATCGGCTGCAGACAGACGTATGCGCAAAAACGGCGCAAAATGAGACGTTTTTGCTGATGACGGGCCACCAAGGTGGCGCTCGTCAATCATGATCGGCATCGACATTGAAGCAGTCGAGATTGTCCGCTTTGTGCGCAGCAGTCCGGCTCTAAAATCCCGTATCGGCGCAACGCCATCCTTCACAAAGGCTGGTGGTTTTGCATCGTTTCGAATTCTTTTTGTCTGCCCACTCATGACACAGCCCACGATTTCCGCTTTGCACACCTCCAACCTCACCTCCCTGCCGCTGCTGGCGCGCGGCAAGGTACGTGACAACTACGCCGTGGGCGATGACCGTATCTTGATGGTGGCTTCGGACCGTCTGTCGGCCTTTGACGTCATCATGGGTGAGCCCATCCCCGGCAAGGGTGAGTTGCTGACGCAGATGGCGCTGTTCTGGTTCGACAAGCTGGGCCACATCTGCCCCAATCACCTGACGGGTGAAGCACCGGAGTCGGTGGTGACGGCCGAAGAGGTGCCCCAAGTTCAGGGTCGCTCCATGCTGGTCAAGCGCCTCAAACCGGTGCTGATTGAAGCCGTGGTGCGCGGCTATCTGGCGGGCAGCGGCTGGAAGGAATACCAAGAAGGCCAAGCGGTGTGTGGCGTGAAGTTGCCCGCAGGCCTGGTGAACTCGGCCAAGTTGCCTGAGCCTATCTACACGCCTGCCGCCAAGGCTGAAATGGGTGACCACGACGAAAACATCACCTACGAGCGCACCGTAGAGATGGTGGGTGAGGAATTGGCCGCCAAGATCCGCGACACCGCCATTCGCATCTACAAGGAAGCGGCTGACATCGCCCTGACCAAGGGCATGATCATTGCGGACACCAAGTTTGAGTTTGGCCTGACCGAAGACGGCGAGCTGGTGTTGATGGATGAGGTGCTGACCCCTGACAGCTCGCGCTACTGGCCCGTGGAAGGCTATGAAGATGCGCTCAAGGCCGGTGTGAACCCGCCCAGCTACGACAAGCAGTTTGTGCGCGACTGGCTGGAGCAAGCCAAGGTCAATGGCAAGCTGTGGGACAAGACAGCACCCGCACCCCGCCTGCCCCAGGAAGTGATTGAAAAGACCGCCGCCAAGTACCGCGAGGCGCTGGAGCGCCTGACGGCCTGAGCGGCGGCTCGCATGCTGCGCATGCAGAAGCAAAAAAGCAGCCGAAAGGCTGCTTTTTTATTGGTGTAGGCAAATATAGAAAAGTGAGCTACTAGCGCTTTCTAAGCAACGAGTTCAAATATAAAAGTATTGGAAATCGTTGGCCTGAAAGCGCAAGCAGCTATGTTTTTATAGTGTCCTACTATCTGTGGCGCGCGGGTGGGCCTTGTAGGGCAGTGACCATGTCGATGGCCAGCTTGCGCAGGGCTTGCCAGCTGTCGCGCGGCCAGCCGTCAGCTGGCAAGCCTTTGGCGATGCCATCGACCAAGTGGGCGGAATGCAGCAGGCGCACCGCGGCATTGGCCGTCAGGCGCGGCACCACGCGCTCAAACAGCTTTTCTTTGGGACCCCAAACGCGCAGGCTGCGCAGCACCATGGGCAGGGGCTGGCCGCTGGTGAGCGCATCTTTGGCACGCTTGAGGTTGCGAATGTCTTCCGACAACGTCCAGTGCACCAGCACTTCGGCTGTGCCCTCGGCCTGCAGACCGTCTATCATGCGCATGGTGCGTGCCAAGTTGCCGCTGAGCACGGCCTCTGACAGCTTGAACACGTCGTAACGTGCCACGTTCAGCACGGCTTGCTCGACCACCTCGTAGCTCAGTTCCCCCTCGGGCTGCAGCAGACCGAGCTTTTGGATCTCTTGGTGGGCGGCCAGCAGGTTGCCTTCCACACGGTCGGCAAAAAACTGCAGAGTGCGCTGGCCTGCTTCGCCGGAGGCGACGCGCTGGTTTTGTCGGGACAGGCGCTGGGCAATCCACTGGGGCAGGGCTGTACGCTCAATCGGGTCTACCTGGATGGTGGCTCCATTGGCGTCCAGTGCGGCAAACCATGCCCCTTTTTTGGTGGCGGCATCCAGGCGCGGCAGGGTGACGATGGTCAGTGTGTTTTCATCGTGGGCCGCATTGGCGGCCAGCTGCTGGATGGCAGCGCTGCCATCTTTGCCCGGCTTGCCCGAGGGAATGTGGAGCTCTACCAGCTGCTTGTCGGCAAACAGGCTCAAGGATCCACCGGCGGCCAGCACCGTGCTCCAGTCAAAGTGCGCGCCTTGCACGGTGTGCACGCTGCGCTCCGTGTGGCCCGCAGCGCGGGCGGCGGCGCGAATGGCATCGGCCGCTTCTTGCAGTTGCAGCGGCTCATCGCCGTGCAAGGTATACAAAGGCCGCAGACCTTTTTGCAGGTGTGCGGCCAGTTGGTTCAAAGCCAGCTGCATGTGGGCTTATTCGTCCACAGGCGCGTGCGCAGCCGACAGGCGGCGCAGCAGTTGCTGCGCCAAGTCGCTGTACATATTGCGGTACAGCATGGCTTCTTCTTCGCCTTTGGCTAGGGCCAGGGATTCGCTGTAGCTCATCTCGCGCTTTTGCTGCATTTCCGTCTCTTCAATCCAGACACGGCCTGCTGCATCGACCAGCTTGAAGCGGGCAAACAAGCGCAGCTCCACTTCACGCACCTGACCCGACACGGTCTTGGCCAGCACGATGCGCTGGCGGCGCTCACCCATCAGGTGCAGCGTGGCTTCGGCACTGCTGGGTGGGGCAGGCGGCACAACGACTGTGAGATTGCCACCGGCCGTGGCCAGATTGCGCATCACCTCACGGGTAAAGGGCGAACCTTGCGGTGCCTGCACCAACAGTGTTTTGAAAGGGAAGGACGGCGCGCCACGCAGGCGAAAGCCGCAGGCACTGACCACAGGGGCCAGCGCCATCAGGGAAAGCAGCGTACGTTTACGCATGGCGGTCATCCTTGGGTGGCGTTAAACGACGATGTTAA